>JAZQZO010000319.1:0-9166 GCA_045634065.1 Acutalibacteraceae bacterium | reverse complement strand
TATTGACAAAATAGAGTTTTGCTATTAAAATATAATCAAAGAATTATTTATTATAGAAATAAGCAGAAGGAGGAAAGAAAAATGGATTTTTGGGGAACAATTGTATCAATGTTTGGCCTTGATCATCTTATGGTTATCCTTGAAAGGGTATGGGCTCTCATTAAAGGCTTATAATACAAATGAATTTAAAATAAAAAAGGACGGTATATACCGTCCTTTAATTTTGGCTTTATTTTTCGGCGCTCGCTCTTCTGATGTAGTTCTTAAAGAACACAAGTGCATTTTCAAGAAGATCGATGGGGATTCTTTCGTTTGTACCGTGAGTACAAAGAAGAAGTTCAGTTGTAAGCTCAAATGGAGCATATCGATAGATGTTGTCACAGATAGGCTCATAGTTATAAGCGTCTGTGCCACCCATAACAAGATAGGGAGCAACGATAGCATTGGGATGAATTGACTTGCTGACATCGCGGATAATGCCGTAAGCTCTTGAATCTGTGGGCGAGAATTTTGAAGCCTCTTTTGAGTTGAGGACATTGATTTCAATATCTTGATTTTTGCAAGCATTTCTGATGTGGTCAACAATATCCTGTTTTGTGGTACCGGGCATTGAACGGAAATTGACAGTGATAGCTGCACGCTGGGGGAGCACGTTAGCGGCAGGGCTACCCTGAGCCATTGTAACAGCAGTTGTAGTGCGTACAAGGCAAGCGGCAAAAGGAATCTTCTTTGCAACTTCAAGGATAGCGGGATAAAGAAGAGGCATATTACAGGTGAGGAGTCTTACGGGATAAGTACATTCTCTGCCGATAGCATCGAAGAGGCTCTTCATATTTTCGTTAAGGGAAGCCTTGAACTGATTCTTTTCAAGATTTTTGATAACATCAGCGATTTCACCGAGAGCTGTATGTGTGGGAGGCTGTGAAGAGTGACCGCCTTTGGCATTGACAACGACTTCGATATCTGAATAGCCTTTTTCTGCAACACCGACACCTGCAAGGAATTTATTCTCAAGTACACCGGGTACATTGAGAGGGATCATAGCGCCGCCTTCGTCGATAACGCTATCGAGAGTGATGCCTCTGTTTTTGAGAGTGAGCATAAGATCTCTTGCTCCGTTTTCAGAGTTTGCAACAACTTCTTCATTGTCGCCGAAAAGAAGATAAACATCTCTTTCGGGTACGAAGCCATCTTCGAGAAGAGCTTCAACTGATTCCATAACAGCGATGAGGTGGTTTTTCATATCTAATGAACCGCGACCCCAGATGAATTCGCCGTCATCATAACCGCTGAATGCATCGTGAACCCAGTCTTCTTCAGTACCTGCTGAAACGGGAACAACGTCCTGATGGGCAAGAAGAGCGATAGGCTGAAGGTCACTGCGACTGCCTTTCCAACGATAAAGCAGGTTTGCAGGAGGAACAACTTCCTTTTCGAGATTCTTGGCTATGAGCGGATAAGCCTCATCCAGATATTTGTGGAATTTTTCAAACTCATTCCAGTTGACCTTATTGCTGTCTCTGTTTGAGATAGTCTTGAACTGAATAGCCTTTGAAAGGTTTTCGCGGTAACGCTGAACATTGATCTCCTCTTTGGGGAGAGGTTCGCTGACGTGCTTTTTGGGAGTATAAAGGGCAGCGTGAACAGCGTTTGCTGCGGCAGCAGTTGCGATAGCTGCACCGATAATGGTACGTTTCTTCATAATTTTTCGCCTCTTTTTGTGATATAATATTCAACTTGATAATTATATACCTATTTACTTATAATTTCAACTGTATTTTATAAATTTGCCAATAAGGTTGACAGGTACAGGTGTAAAGTGTTAAAATAGCATAGATAAATTTTGGAGGTAAAAATATTATGATGCCAAAAGGTATGATTAAAGTTATATGTATAATTATGGCTGCTCTTATGCTGCTGAGTGTCGGTGCAGTGGTGCTTCAGGTTTTTGCTCTTGAGGGTCCGGCAGTGCTTATGACTCCTGCAACAGGCGATAATGACAGCGACTATCTTATTCCTGCAGGTCTTGCAGTTGCAGCGATATTGGCAATAGGCATTTGTGTGGTACTGCCGAAAATGAAGAAAAAATAAAATATCCGAATAAAGGGGAGTCAGAGACTTCCCTTTAATTTTTGCTTGATAAGCAGTATTGGTACTGTAAAATAAAAAAACAATAAATTTTCAAAAGAATAAAACCTCACTTTACGGGTCAAACTATCATCACACGATGAGTTTACTCGTCGGAAAAAGTGAGGTGAAATTTATGCATAACGAAGGCGTAAAATGTTCAGTAAATGAATGTCAGTATCACGTTGATTGTGATAAGTGCAGTCTTGCAAAAATCGAGGTATCACACGAAAAGACAAGCGCAGATGCTATTGCAATTCCCCATTTCTGTAAGAGCTACGAGAAGAAGCACTAAGCTTTAAAAAAGTAAACCACCGAGGGTAGTCTCGGTGGTTTTGCTTTGCTGAAAATTATTTGATAACTATATCAGCTACGATGGGATAATGGTCTGAGGGGTAGATGCCCTGAACAGTGTTTCTGATAATTCTGTAAGTGTCAACTTCCAGTGACTTATCAGCAAAGATATAGTCGATGGCACCGATGCCGTCATGATCTTCATCGGCTTTCTTACCATATTTTGTGAATGTGCGTCCGTCATCGCTGTCTTTAGCCACAACCTTACTGTCGTTGAAGCTCTCGCAAGCAACAGCGTATACAAGACTATCCTCATAATCGTTGAAGTCGCCTGTCATTACTATGGGTGAACCGTTAGCAACCTTGTTTACACAATCAATAAGTACTGTCATCTGAGCTTCTCTTGTGGTGTCGAGAACGTGGTCAAGGTGAGTGTTGATGTGGGTGTAGCGTACGCCTGTTTCTTTATCTTCAAGAAGAGCCCAGGAAGCAATTCTGTAGCAGGCACTGTCGAAGCTCTTTGTCCATCTTTTTTCGGGTGTTTCGCTAAGCCAGAAAGTACCGCTGTCGATAAGATTGAATTTATCCTTGAGATAGTAAATGCTGCTGTATTCTGTGAAAGGACCGTAGAAATCTCTTGCAGCACCAACACAGGCATATTTGCCGTCAAGCTGAAAAGCGAGAATTCTCTTCCAACGGGGAGTACATTCCTGAACACCGAAAGAGTCCGGGGCGTACTGCTTGATAACCTCAACGGCAACCTTGCTGCGGTTGGTGATAGTCTGCTCACCGTCGTTTACACAGCGAAGGTTAAAGGACATAATTCTGGTTGATTCTTCTGATTTTTCGGGGATGCCGTCGATGATGATCTCATCAAACTTAACAGCACCGATTTGTGTGTAGATTCCGTAAGCTGCACAGCCTGCAAGAGCAAGGCAGATAATAACAGCGAGAATAATTTTTGCTTTTTTCATAAATAAATCTCCTTATTGTATGTGATGAATTTACATATAAGCCCTATTAACCGAGCTTGTTGATTTCGTCAAGACTTTTTTGTCTGCGCTCTTCAAGAGATTTTACGATTTTCTTATGTTCCTTACCTGAAAGTTTGTAGAAGAACATAGGAATGATTGAGGAGAAGGAGAAAAGTCCGGGTAGGAGAGCAAAGAGATAAATAAGACTTTTTTTAGCATCTATAGGCATAAGCTCCGGAGTGTCAGCGAACTGCTTGTAGCCAACGAATATAAGTAAGAGGTTGGTGAAATAGTTTGTGCAGTTGGTGAGAATTCTTGATAAGGTACCTTTGACTGCACTGACTGTTGCTTCGTTCCTTTCACCGAATTTATATTCACCGTAGTCATAAGCTGCCATCTGAATAAGTCCGGGTATAATATTATAGAAGCCTGTTGTCAGACCGTGAAGCGCGTACCAGAAAACAACATTGACAAAAATCTGCTGAGGAGTATGCTTTTCGTAAGGAAAGATAGATAAGAACATCAGAATATAGCACACACCTGTACCGAGCTTTGTGCCGATATAAAGTATTTTGTCGTCAACCCATCTGCGGACTATGGGAGCGATGAAAAGTGAGAGACCTGTTGTGACAAGGGAAGCAAGGGATGCAAAAGAAAGCAGAGCCGCATAGTTTCCGTCATTATATGAGTAGGTGAATTCAAGGAAAGTATCTCTGAAAAATGTGATTTCGAACTGTTCAGTGCTGAAGCAAGCGATAAAAGCATAAGTCATACAGCCATAACCGATGCTGAAGCCGTGACCGAGGATTTCAGAAATCATAAAGATCATAAGAGGCTTGTTTTTGATGATTGTTTTATAAACCTCTTTGAGCTTGGGTACTTCTTTTATTGGTGGGTCTGTGATACGCTCTTTAGTTTCGATGATATTCCAGAGTGAAAGAGGGATAGCCATTAAAGTTACAACACCGTAGCCGTAGAAATATCTTTCTGCATCGGACATATTGGGAAGAATAAACGGCAGAAAAGCGGCGATATATGTACCTGTTGAGCCTATTGATGAACCAAGGATGCTATCAATTGCAGCAATGTAGCCACGCTCGATATTATTAGTAGTTCTTCTTGCATTTAGGGCAGTCAGAGCCGCATTGTAGAATGTGCTGAAAGCGTCGTTGAGGAAATAAAGAAGTACAAGATATGCAACTTTAAAGCCGTCTCCGACACCGGGGAAGAAATCTTTGATAGGCAGAGCTTGCAAAATGACAACCAGATTAAAAGGTACTATTGTCAGCATAAGCCAGGGCTTGAATCTGCCCCATCTGCCGAAACTGCGGCGGTTTTTATCAAGGAAACTGGCAACGATAACATCGTTTGCAATATCCCAGAAACCGAGAATAAAAATAATGGTACTATAAGTTGCGAAAGCGCTTTCACTCAGCCCCAGGAAAGTTGATGCAACAAGACCACCGAAGAAACCGCTCATAGCCGAACCGATTTTAGAGACAGCAGAGCTGGAGCTGTATGCAGCATATTCTCTCAGGGTGAGTTTTTCATTGACATCTGTTGCACGGGAGTTTTTAAAAATCTTCATAAATTCACCTCGTAAGATGTTGCTAAAGTAATTATATATTATATTTTACACAAAGTCAATGAAAGAAAAGCCCCTTCAAAAGTCTTGTTTTCCGTTCTGTTCATAGTGATTTTTCTGCTCATAATCAGACCGCATCCCTTACTAAAAAATTGCAGTTTAGGGATGCGGTCTAATGAAAATACCAGGTAAAAGTAAAACCACCGAAAACCTTGAGTTTTCGGTGGTTTGGAGCTGCTAACCGGATTTGAACCGGTGACCTCATCCTTACCAAGGATGCACTCTACCGACTGAGCTATAGCAGCATATTAACTTGACAGCTTTGATATTATACATTAAAAGATACGCTTTGTCAATATTAAAATTAAAATAATTTCAGTATAATCTGCCTTGGTCATTGACAATTATTTTAAGTGATATTATAATTGCTTTTGAGGTTTATTCGGCAGGGTACTGCTCGGCAAGGCTGAAGTTATTGCCGTCGTAAATATAAAGAATGTAGGGCTTGTTAAGCTCCTTACACTTTTTCAGATTATATTCGGTACCGCGGCTTTGGCCGTCCCAGAAGATTAAAACTATATCCGCAAGGGAAATAATCAGGTCGTTTCTGATAAGAGGCGCACATCTGCCGTAAAGGTTATATTCGGGCAGAATGTCCGTCAGGAAAATACGATGCTCTCTTGCGAAGTTACGCGCTGAGGTGTCGATGCCTTTTGCTGCACCTGAAATAAATTCTGTTACCCCCTCGGGGATGCAGGTTTCGGGTATTTCTGCAGTGATGCTTCTTGAACCGACTATTGCAGCTTTCACGGTGACACCTCCTTGGTTGTTATGTGCTGATTATACCACTGCAAAAAAGGTCTTGCAATATAATTTTTTAATTTAATTGATAAAGTCAGGTGAATATCAATGTTCGATATTGTTGAAACTATAGGTAATACTTTTTATTTCTCAGCCTTTTCAAATGTAGGCGTGTATAAACTTAACAAATCTGAGGTTGTTTTAATTGATGCCTGTGACCATAAGCGTATGGTGAAAAGTCTTGACAACATACTGGAAAAAAATGGTCTTCGCGTAAATACAATAATCAATACCCATTGCCACGTTGACCATATTACAGGAAATAAGTTTTTCTATGATAAGTACGGCTGCAAAATTTTAGCGACTAAAGGGGAGTGCGGTTTTATTGCCTACCCTGACAGAGAACCCAAGTTCTATTATAACGGTATCGACAGGGATAAAACAAGGAATCATTTCTTTATCGTAGAACCCAGCGATGCCGAGGTGATAACTGCCGAGAATACCCCTGAGGGCTTTGAAATTATACCTTTGCCCGGTCACTCCTTTGATATGATAGGTGTGCGTACTCCTGACGATGTGCTTTTCCTTGCAGATTCAATTCTTTCAAAGAAAACCTGGGACGAGTATAAATTCCCCTTTTTCTATAATGTAAATGACAGCCTTAAAACCTTTGAAAAACTCAAGAGCATAAAAGCAAAGCTTTTTGTTCCCACTCACGATGAACCCCTTGAAGATATCGGCGAGCTTGCGGATTATAATTTAAAGAGTCTTCAGCATAAAAAAGATATGGTCTATGAGCTTTGTGACGGTAAAAATTTCGATGCAGTTTTTGCTGCAGTGCTTGAAAAATCTCAACTTAATCTTCACGTTTCAAGATATCCGATGTATATAATAATGGTCAGAAATCTGCTTGAGAGTCTTGTTGAAGACGATGTAATCTGTGCAGTGTCTGAAAACAGGATGCTGACCTATCGTCACAAGTAAAAAACATATATATAATCTAATGTACAAAGCAACTTTTTTAAGATTTTTTTGAAAAAGTTGCTTTTTTCTATTGACTTTTTTTAGCAGTAGTAGTATATTGATGTTAGTGATTAGCACTCAAACAAAGAGAGTGCTAAAACATAGCAAAGAAGGACGGTGAAACAATGGAACTCGGTAAACGTAAAGAGCTGATACTCGCTGCAGTGGTTGAACATTATATCAACACCGGTGAGCCTATAGGTTCAAAGATGCTTATGCAGACCCTTCCGATTTCTGTTTCATCGGCGACTATCCGAAATGAAATGTCAGAGCTTTCGGAAATGGGACTTCTCGAACAGCCTCACACCTCAGCCGGCAGAGTACCCTCACAGAAAGGTTACAGATATTACATCGACAACCTTATGAACAGAGACACTCTCAGCGACGATGAGATGTTTATGATGAAAAACGAGCTTGAACGCTCGATGGGCAGTCCCGATAAGCTTCTGAGCAAAGCAGGCGAGATGCTTGCCAAAATGACGGGCTGTGCAGCTCTTTCGACAACACCTACCGACGAGGGGGCAGTCATAAAGCATATCGAGCTTGTGCCTGTCGGAACCAAAATAGCAATGGTTGTTATGATGACATCAAACGGCATTATCAAAAACGGCATCTGCAAAACCGAAACAGAAATCACCCGCGAAATGGTTGATACCTTCTATGATATAGTCAGAGAGTGCTTCATCGGCAAACCCGTCAGCGATGTTGGTACCGTTATGATTCAGACACTGGTTGCATCACTGGGAATAAATGCACTTGCTATGTCACCGCTTTTTGTGGTACTTGCTGATATTGCAAACCAGGCACTTCAGGCTGAAATAAAGCTGGAGGGTGAGCAGAATCTTCTTCACCACAGGGAGTTCGGCAGTGATATCTATGATATGATGCAGTTCTTCGATGAAAAGGATAAGCTTGAAAGAGCAATTTCAGACGGTGAAAACAAAGGACTGCAGGTGCTTATCGGTAAAGAAAACAAATACCGGCAGTTGGAAAACTCAAGTATGATTATCGCAAGATATAATGTGGGTGGTCACGACGGCGGTGCAATCGGCATCATCGGACCTACAAGAATCAACTATGCGAAGCTCATACCTAGTATAGAATATCTGACAGACCTTGTCGGAAAATTATTGACAGACACATTGGAGGATGACTAATGGCTAACAAAGATAAAGAACAAGAAGTAGTGGAAACTGCAGAAAACACTGCAGAGACTGCTGCAGAAACAGTTGCAGATGATAAAATCGCAGAGCTTGAAAAAGACCTTGCAGCAGCTAAAGAGGCTCATATCAGAACTCTCGCTGAATATGATAACTACAGAAAGCGCACTGCAAAAGAAAAGGAAGGCACTTGGATAGATGCAAAGGCAGTTTGTTTAGCTGAGCTTCTTCCGATGCTTGACAATTTTGACAGAGCACTCGGTGTAACAGATTCAGACTTCGAGTCCTACAAAAAGGGTGTAGAGATGATTTATCAGGGCTTCTGCGAAACACTCAAAAAGCTCGGTGTTGAAGCTTTCGGTGAAGAGGGCGACGAATTCGACCCCAACTTCCACAGCGCAGTAATGCACGTTGAAGATGAATCTCTCGGTGAAAACGTACTCGCACAGGTATTCTCAAAGGGATACAAACTCGGTGAGAAAGTATTAAGACCTGCAATGGTCAAGGTTGCAAATTAAAGCGAATAGCTTTTAAAATAAAAATACAATAATAAAAGAAAACAAATTCAATTATACTTTGGAGGTAAATATTATGGCAAAGATTATCGGTATCGACTTAGGTACAACAAACTCTTGTGTAGCAGTTATCGAAGGTGGCGAAAGCGTAGTTATCGCAAACGCTGAAGGCGCAAGAACAACTCCCTCAGTAGTAGCTTTCTCAAAGACAGGCGAAAGAATGGTAGGCCAGGTTGCTAAGCGTCAGGCTGTTACAAACCCCGACAGAACAATCGCAACAAGCAAGACACAGATGGGTTCAAACTATCACGTTTCAATCGACGGCAAAAACTATACTCCTCAGGAAATCTCAGCTATGATTCTTCAGAAGCTCAAGAGCGATGCTGAAGCATATCTCGGCGACACAGTAACAGAAGCTGTTATCACAGTTCCTGCTTACTTCACAGACGCTCAGCGTCAGGCTACAAAGGACGCAGGTAAGATCGCAGGTCTCGAAGTTAAGAGAATCATCAACGAGCCCACAGCTGCAGCTCTCGCTTACGGTATCGACAAGGAAGCTGATCAGAAGGTTATGGTTTATGACCTCGGTGGTGGTACATTCGACGTTTCTATCATTGAAATGGGCGAAGGTGTTCAGGAAGTTCTCGCTACTGCTGGTAACAACAACCTCGGTGGTGACGACTTCGA
>JAZQZO010000318.1:0-2974 GCA_045634065.1 Acutalibacteraceae bacterium | reverse complement strand
CATCTTTGATAGGATTTCTTTCATTGTCAGCTGATGCTCCTCGTCTGAGTACTCCTTAAGTATCTCTAAAAGGCACATTGTTATCGCTTTGTCCGTAAGCATTTTTATCTCTCCTTTATTCTATGGCTCTCGCAATTCTTTCGCCATATTTGTTAATGGCAAACCTTGGGTACCCTAATAATTTATCCAAGTCCTCACTGTAAACAACCCCGTTGCAGGGTTCGTAGCTTGACTTGAAACGGATATCTCCTCTTTCCATGTCGTATTCGAAATGTCCATAATCCAGATAATAGTTAATATCGTTGAGCTCAACTAAAAGATTAAGCAGTTTTACCCCGTACATATGGTCATCATTTTTAAGGGTAATTGACAAGGTCGTAAGGCACATATAATCAGCCTGCCTGATGACAACTCTCTGCTCAACAGCGATATCGTAATTGAGCTGATAATAGCTTGTGAGTACTCCCTCGCTGAGCTCGTCATCATAGTAACTACCTCCGCACTTGGTTATGAAGTCACGGATAGCATACTCAAGTTTTCGTGAATGGGTCGGCTCGATTTTCTTGGTAAGTCTGTCTTTATCAAAAACTATAACAGCCATTTGCCAGCCCTCCTGCTTATATCCCCAACAAGAGCTCGTGAAAACTCACCATCAGTTATACCATATCTCTGATAGAGTTCCACGGCTCGCCTGTATTTGCCGACTCTCCACAATCTTACAGCTTCTCGTAAGGCACCGAGCTTTTCCTCTTCAGTGATAGGCTTTCGTTTAAACATTTGCAACATCTCCTTTGCTTTGATGATTTCATTGTAGCATCCAAGGTGTGCAAATATTTGTACAGGTGACTGTGTTTATAATATAGCACAGATATCAGCGGGATGCAAATGTGAATTTCAAAGCAAACTCCCGATATTTATACCCTGCCGGCGAAATTTACAATAACGATTATTGATTTTGGCGAGTTAATCGTATTATAATAGTGGTGAAATTAATCACCATAAAAGAAAGGAAGCAAAAAAATGAAAGTAAACTTACAATTAGCTCTCGATTATGCAATTAGAGATGCAGAAATTGAGGAATCCAAAGCAAATGATGAAAATCCTCCTCTCACCTATGGTTATGAAATTGAAGGTAAAAAAGATCCGTATGATAACTACATGTCAAAAAAGTCTTTTGAAAAATTCAAATCCGAAATGAATCCTGTTGCTTTTAAACAATTCGGAAAAGGTGGAGGTTCAGAACTTAAAGAGCGTAAAAACAAAGCCAAAGTCGTTGTCGCTCCACCAAAAATGGCATCCTTCGGTTCATCAAGCAGAATGATGTACAACACCGCTAACAGTGTTGAAACTATTCAATCTGAGTTTAATTACGAGAAAAAGCTTCATACTACTGTCGGTGGTACCGCTAACCTTGATGGTTACGTTAAAACCGATAAACACCATATTTTTGTTGAAGCTAAATGTCGTGAACCATATGGTGACAAGGACGATGAAATCAGGTCTGTGTATTCCGATTTTTATGAGCATATTACCAACAGTAAAATCAACCTTACCTGCGATATCATCAGATATTTCAAAAAAAGATCGTCAAATAATAAGATAAACGAATATATGATAGTTGATTTTTACTTTGGCGATAAAAAAATTGAGCATTTTGACATCAAGCAAATGCTTTGTCATCTCCTTGGTATAGGTACAAAGATACTAAAAGAAAATCTATACACTGATAGTGATATAAAGTTTATCTATCTTCTTTACAACCCCGAAAAGCTTGATTTTATCGATGAAAACATCAAGAAAACTATCATTGGTATCCGTGATAAGACCTGTAATGAAAGTAAAGTTATTACCAAAGAGTTATTCGGCATTATCCTTCGATACTTAAAAGATAATTATTATACTGACAGCAATATTGTTATCGATGATATCGTAAATAACTTCAATTTCATTGTCTGTGATCAGGATGATTTCAAAGCAACCTGTGTGTGAGGTGTAATGATATGTACGGAATTGATAATACCTTTCTCAGCTATGGTCTTAGCAAAGAGGAATACATCACACTCAGAAGACGATACAACATATCAATAAGAACAAATTTCCCGCACATAAAGCACTTGAACACAGATGAATTCACTGACCTTCTTGCTGTACCTGCATTTATGGTTATAATAAGATTTAACAACCTCAGCGACGAGGAGTTAAAAGACTTCAACGAGTGTTATAAAGATTTTGATGCAATGATTTTGTCACTTGATGAGCCAAAGTTTGATGTGGATTTCGAGTACCAGCAAGGCACACTTAAAGAGTTACTTGACACAGCAGAAGATTTTATAATCAAGTTGAATGATAAGTATCCTCAAATGTACACCAAAGCTGAAACACTTGATTTTTTAGCTTATGCACACAAGGTGGCACAAAATGACATCCTGCTGTGTTTTGCCCCGTACCAAGGCGAAAGTTTCAGAGAAATGGCTGATATCATCAGAAATGAAACTTGTCCTGAAGAGATTTACAAGAAAATCGGCAAATCTAAAACCACAGCAAGCAGTGAGTTTGATTGCATATATTTCAGAGAAGACTGTTATGACTATCTTATAAGTCAAGGTTTTAATCATACAGATGCCTACAAACTTATGGAGACAATCCGAAGAGGAATGTACCACAATCCCAAGTATCAGCATTTCAAAGACAGGCTCAGCGATGAGTTTATCAAGTGGGCTATTGATATGAGATTCCTACCGTCGAGAAATCATATATTCTCAGCTTTGGCTAAGGAGTATGATGATTATCTACTCGATAATTTAGATTAAAAAGATTCAAGCCGCCACATAATGTGACGGCTTAATTTAGTTATTAAGTATTTTTATAGCTTTATCAATATGTGTCTCTTGCAAACCTTCAGAATCGGAAGTTTGAACAAAATATTTGTTGATGTGTATTCCAGATAAAAAGCCATCATCAATGACAACATAAT
>JAZQZO010000317.1:0-17220 GCA_045634065.1 Acutalibacteraceae bacterium | reverse complement strand
GTTGTTTCATAAATATCGTATCCCGTCTCATCATAGCTAAGCTCATATACTTGTCCTGATGGAGATTTGCCATATATAGTAATTTCATAGACATCTTTTTCATACGGCTCAATATACACTTTAATTCTTGAACCTATGGGGATTTTATCCGTACTTAATCTTATATTATAGCCACTTGGTGGAGCACTTACTTTGATACTACATACTTCTTGCATAGTTGTATTGTTTTTAGATGCATGTGCGATTATTTCAACATTACCTGAAGAAAATGCGGTAACATTACCATTTTCATCTACGGTTGCAACATTTTCATTGCTTGAGGTCCATATAACATTTTCATCTTTGCTGTTATCTGAATAGATAACAGTAGCTTTAAGTTTTTTTGTTTCCCCAACCTTTAATGTAACACTTTTATCACTTATTGTAACTTTTGAGACAGCGATTTTAGTTTCTGTAGTTGTCTGCGGATTTATTACCACAGTATTTTGGTTGCCACTAACGGAAATGTCAGAATCATTTATTGTTCCACTACCTACATTAACGTTATCACCTTCGTTTTTTATACCGCTTTCAACAGATACTGCCGGTTTAGTAGTTGTAGTTGTTGGTTCTTTGGTTGTGGTTATAGTCGTTGGCATGGTGGTGGTAGTGGATATTTTATTTGTTGTAGTATTATCTGCGGAGTTTTTGTCTTCATCATTTGTTGTCTCAATATGTGGGGTTGTTGTAGTATCATCTTCATCAACAACTAGTTTATTCTGAGTTGTAGTATCACCAGCTACTTCTGTTGTAGGTCCAGGATTCCTCATTTCATTTATGTATTGAGTTATCAAAGAAGCTGTAGAAGCAATATAAATAGCCACTGAAATTGCAATAATAATCTTTATATGCTTCTTTTTATGTTCATTTTTAATGCTTGCTACTATAGAGAACAAACTAGATGCAAAACTCGTAACATTCGTAAGAGTTTCTAATAGATTTTCAACGATAAAAGGCCATAAATTTTTCATAAGATATTCTCCTTGTTTTTAATGTAAAGTTATAGCACCAAAAGGTCTATATTTCTTAATTAAACGATCCAATAATATAAAAAACTACAAAGTTTTACATTTTATTGGATATGTTGCAATATAAATAAAACACTGAATATTTTCTTGGCTTCCAAAAATAACTACAGCACATAAAAACAGCCCGGAAGTTTTGTTGAACAACCGAGCTGTTTGATTATTTAGTTTTTAGTGGGATGCGGGAGAGCGACAGCAACACCCACACGGCACCCAGCCGAGTGGGCAGAGTGCTGTAGGCAAACCAAGTTTTAACTAACACACAGAACCGTCCCGTGTGTGCCCTGCTTAGTTGTTTTTTTCAATCAATTTCATCTCTGTAACAGAAAATTTTCTTTTGCAATCTGTACAATAAAAACATCTTGTTCTAAACTCAACATCACCAACTAGATAAGTGTCCCCTAAAGAAAAATCATAATCCCTAGCTTCAGGTGAGTTTGAATTAATGATTTTACTATCATACTTTAATTCTAGCTTATTATTGCACTGAGGGCAATAATGTTTTTTAAAAAAAATGAAAAACGGACTAGCATCACAAATATATTTTATTGCTGTTTTCATATTCAACCCTCCTTTAATAAATAGGTTTAGCGCGAAAAACGAAACCACCGCCAACCAAACCTGCACCCAAACTAGCTTTCGCAGTAAATCCTTCGTTAGGGAAAATGCCTACCATTGCTTCTCCACCAACTGATAGCACATCTCCTGAAACACCAAACTCCATTTGCCAGCCGAATAATTCAAACTCGGCAGTAGCTCTACCTGATAAAACAGCCGCTTTGCTTTTAACCGCAAATCCGAATCCATTGTTAAACTGAACACCAGCCTGAGCTTGAGCAGTGAAAGCATCTCCTACGCCTTTTACAGATATTTTTGAAGTGTTATTTCCAACTCCTACTTTACCACTGACATTAACAACAGATGCTTTTTCATAAACTCCAACCATTCCATTATTCTTGTGCTGTTTTGAGTTCACTTGTAGCCGGTTATTGCACTCACTATATCCAGCAGTTATAGAACCAGAACCACTCACACTTCCACTTTTGAACTGTCCACCAACTGAGCCGGTTTTCGGACTAAAGAAATTTGCAATTGGTTTAATTATATTATCGTCAACCCAATCAGCAGCCTTTTTAAGTGCTTGTCCAACTTCCTTCCAAAAATTACCACTTAAATCGGTCCTATTCACTGGATCATTACCACAATAAATGTAAAGATTATAACCAAGAACACCTCTTGTATCTAGTAATGTATCCGCATTAACAAACCTGCAAGTAACTGGGTCGTAATATCTACTCTGCAGATAATACAAACCTGATTCACTATCATAGTAATATCCGCGATATCTGAACGGATTCTGCACAGGCAGTGCAGTTGAGCTGGTTATCTCATTACCGTTTGCATCAACTATGCTCAGCGTATTGCCCCATGTGTCATAGGTATATCTTGCAATAAGACTTCCATCCAAGTGTCTGAGTTCTTCTATGTCGCCTCTGCTATTTGTCACAGCATAAACAGTGTAGGTTGTGCCTGCTGCATTGATTCTCTTGATTGATGCAAGCTGTCCTAAAGCATCATAGCGATAATAAAACCTTATGTCGCCGCGCTTTTCATAAACAAGCTGTCCACCAACATATTCATACTCATAAAGTGTTGAGCCTACTTGTTTGGTGGTTCTCAAACCGTCAGCATCATATGTATAGCTAATATTAGTTGTTACGGAGTCTTTATTTATGGTGGCTGATTTCATCTGTCTACCTTGCCACTTAAATGACATTCCGTCACGGTAAGTTTCAGGGTTACCTATCTCATCGTAGGCTATCACATCACCATCATAGCTTGTCAGTTTATCTTTCCATACAGTATCATAACCATAATTTATAGTTCTTGTAGCTGTACCAACTTCTCCTGTTGTATATGGATAGATGGTCTTGCTTATAATATTGCCGCCATTGTTACTATCACTCTTATAAGTATAGACTATTGTTTCTTCACTGTCAACATTGTTTTCTCTCTTAAGCTGACCAAGTCCGTCATATACATAGCTATGCTTAAGTGTTCCGTTGATAGATATTGTCAGAATGTTTCCATTCTTATCATAGGTGTATGAATATACTCTACCACCTATGTTCTCTGTTTTTATCTGCGTTGTCTGATAAGTTGTGCTACCTGACGAATTTCTCGCCGAATCATAATATGTATATGTTACCGGCACTTCTGCAGTACCGGCAAGATTAAGCTTATAGCCACTCAATCTACCCAAAGAATCATAACTGTAAGTGAAATTAACATCACTGTTAAGGGTTGTCTTTGTGGGTCGGTTGGCGGCATCATAGGTATAGTTTGTTGCTACTTTTTCTCCATCCGCTACATTAACCGCTCTTGTTATATTGTTTGAAACATCATAAGAGAACTGAGAGATAAATCGATTTGCACCTGTTGTTCTCGTGTTGCCATATTGTCTGACAATTCTACCGAGACTGTCATACTCATAGCTGTAGATACGGTTATTAGCATAGTCTGAATAGTCACTAGGCATACCTGTTGAGTTATAACTCCAATAATATGCAAGTGATCCGTTTTTCTTTACACTCTTGGTCTGTCCGTAGGCGTTGTAAGTGTACTCAACATAATCGTCATTACCATAAGTGCTTTTAATCAGGTTTCCGTTGCCGGCCTGATACTCGTTTTCCATAAGCACTTGGTCTTCAATTTTAGTTTGCGTAACATTACCAAAGTTATCATAAACAAAACTATAATCAAAACCATTATGTTCTATACCTGTCAACCTAGTACCGTAGGCGTTATAAGTATAGTTAACTGTCTTATCATCACTTGTTACAGATGTCACCAATCCATTATCTGCATTATAGGTGTATGAAGTAACATTGTTCTCAGGGTCAGTTACACTATTTACTCTACCTGTTTTATAATCATAAGAATAAACCGTGTTATATCCGTGTTGATCTCTATCTTTAAGTACATATGCTCCTGCCGCTACACCACTTTCTGAATCAGCCTCAGTATAAACATAACCTGTTCTTATTGTTTGGCCATTTGCATCTTTAACATCTTGTCTAAGTAAATTACCATTATCATAATAGTTGTACGCATATGTTACTCCTGTTGTTGAACTTACAGCTGATAATAACCTATGCTTATTACCCGATGTTGCATAAGTATATGTATACTGCGAATTCTTTTCATCAGTAAAAGATGAGAGATTATCATTTGAATCATAACTCAAAGCTGATGTTTTTTCTGCATTTGCTGTAGCAGAAATAAGATTACCATCATCGTCATAGCTGTATGTAGGTGCTGGCTCCTTAATAAGGCTCATATCATCAAAATAGCAAGTGTTAGCCTGTTTACGATAACCACAATAAATAGTTATCTTGTTTGCTGTTTTGTTAGTTGAAGCATCATCATCTGATAAAGTAAATACACCTGAAACATATTGCCAATCAGTAACATCATCATTAAATTCCGCTACTTTCTTCTTAGTCTTGGAAGTTCCATCGGTATAATTAATTATAACACTTAAGTCAAAGCGTTTGCCTTGTTCTGAATTAAGCGGTATAGCATTTGCTTTTGCGAAGCCACTAATTATGAAAGTGTCCTTTTCGCTAGCAGTTATATTAACTGACTGTCTAATATACTTATCTGCAGATGCCTCACCTGCTAACATATAGCTTTTTGAACCACCATTATTAACTTCTGAGACTACAGTATCAGTTGTTGCTGCATTAACCGCAGTCCAGTTTGCTGTACCTTTTTCAAATCCACCATTTTCAAGTACATTATAACTATTTGCAGCATTATTCTTTTCAAGCTGCAAACAATCAAAATAAGCTGTTCCACTAGCATTATATAGAACTGTTGCAATACGAGCTTCCGTAACATCATCTGGGACTTCAAAAGTAAAAGATATTCTCTGCCAACCTGAATCTATAGAGTTTTCCGTTGTTCCATCAACTTTATTTGAATATATTCTTTCATATCCGTTAGGTGTAGTAAGACGTACGGCAAGTGTAGCTCCACCCGTTGTAGCTCCGTCTCTGACAACAACATCGCTGGTTTTGATATATCCCGAAAGTGTATATGTTGCACCTGATGTAACTGTAACATCTTGATACATACCAAATCCACCATTAGCCGAAATATGATTAGGAACATTGACTTTAATCGCCTTTGAACCAAGATACGATGTTCCTGAAGCCATTGATGATGAATTTGACGTGGTATTATATGACGAGTTTTGCCAATAGTATGAAGTCCAACCTCCACTATTCTCAAAACTATGATTTGTCAACAAATTAGTAATGTTCCTACCCGCTGCCGCAGATGCAGAAACTCTATTACGTTTTCCTAAATCTGTTGAATTTGCTGTGGAACCCGATGTGTAGTTATAGTTTTCAGCACCCATATTGGTACCATTAGCAAGTCGCATTTTGACAGAAATCGTCCTACCAAAATTATCAAACTGATATATATTTCGAATATCATCACTATTTCCATAAATACCATCTTCGCCACTTGTTCTTATTATTGTTTGATTCAGTTTTTTACGAGAAAAAACAATCTTTTGACCTTGTTCTGTTCCACCATACTCTATGACACTCGCTACTCGTTTACTTCCGTCTGTGGTATATGTAAACTCTAATTTGTATCCGTCAGATGAACAAGCAGAAGTCATTGCTCGGTCGCTATCATAAGTATATGTACTACTTTTTCCATTTGGATATTTTATCTTTGTTACACAACCATTTGAGACAGTATATTCAATCTTCTTTCCATCAGGGCCTATAATTGATTGTAGCTGATTATCACCATCAGGTGTACCAGTATGATAATTAAGTGTAATAGTATGACCCGCTCCATCAGTAATTTTATCAAGAAACGGATAAGTTGTTCCTGCGGTGTTCTTTCCATTTTTATATGTTAGAGTTGCAGTTCTACCTTCCGCATCAGACATTGTTTTTAGGTAGCCGGCAGTATCAAAAGTCATTACATTATCCGATTTATCTGTAATAGTATAGCCATTACTAGTAACTTTAAGGGTCAGATTAAGACCATCTTCATCAACAAGAGGAGCACTTGAATCATCAGGATCATCATAAAAATAATGTACTGTTCCATCACCATCCTCATATGCATATGGGAACATCTCCAAAGCCTCTCCAGACAAACCATAATAGTCTGAGGTTCTGACAGTTTGCTGCAAACTAAGCTTGTTACCACGACCTGAATGAGGATATGTTTTAGCATTTGTATTCGCCATATAACCATTGTATACATGTTCAAGACTTACAGGCATCAGTTCACCAGTTGTCGCAACATCACCATGTATAAACACAAGGTTACCAGTATAATCATTGATATACGCTATACCAGCTGTACCCGCACTTAAAGTTGTATATGACCAATAATCCTCAAGTCCTTTATTACTACGATAAGTTATTGCTATTCTTGGATATGCATTTGTTTCACTATTATATCTTTCAGTCCACAAATAAGCCTTAAATCCTGTTTCTGCCATTGTGCCACTTTCAACGGCACTTTTAAGTAAAATACCGTAGTTGGTACTTTCTCCTTCATACCACTGTTTTACAGCACTTGAAATATCAAATGTTTTAAATTCAGCCTTAGAGATTGGAGCAAACATTTGATAATCCAAAATGGTTGATGAGTAGCTTGGACAATTATTCCATGTTACAGTTGTTTTGTCCCATGTGCCTTTTAACAAATGAGCATTTACCTGCAAATTTGGTGTGGTATCAGCATATCTGCCATAATCATAATAAGCAACGTTTAAACTTGCAGCAACTACCATATCACCTTTGTTTAGTGCCGGCAATTCAAACTTGAATAAAGAACGACAATATCCGTAGGCTGAAGTTTCTCGACCTACAAGCATCTCCATTCTATCAACAAAGTTTCTGTTTACATACGACGAATTATTTGCCACAAAAACGGAATCAATGGCAGCCTTAGTTGTTTCCGTTGTTATTGTTGGATCCACAACAACAGGATAAACTCTATCATTGCTTTGTAACCAGTTATCATTAACAGTTATATTAACCCTAAGTTTTCCATTTTTGTTTTTATCTACCGTGAATGTTACTTCATCACTAATAGCACCTGCTGAATCGTACATATAAGGCGCTGAAATAGTATAAACTATATTTTCGTCACTTACGAGGTTAATAGTATTAGAATCAATCACCTCAGCAGTAAGTGCACCAATATTATAGTTAACGGTAAAACTGTTTTCTGCATCCTTGTTTTTGAGAATGATATTCTCCTTAATTTCACCAGGATTTACAATGTATTGAAGATCTACATCATTGAAAACATCTTCATAAAGAACCTCTTGACTTACATCTGGCAATGTAAGATATGCATCATTACCTTTAAGTTCAAGTTCTTCATCATTAACTTTAATATAACTCTTTTTTGCACTTTGATAGTTAAACGAAATCGGATACTCATTTGCTTCATAGGAAACTAAAGTGTTAGAGTTGGACTTTGGTGCAAACACAATATTTTCTGACTTGTTACCCGTTATGTAAATCTCTGACTCGCCAAAAAGTTCTGATTGCTCTTCTGTAGCTTTTGTCTCACTTAAAGAGTTATTGTAATCTAGCCATTCTCCATCATCGTCAAGATAATGAACGGGACTGCTATACTGAGCTGCCATAAACGAACCATCAGACATCAAAAAGTATTTAGTGTTTTCCTGACGTTTTTCAGTTATTTCCGAAATTATTTTTGGTTCCGCATGTTCTTCCATTATAATTTCTTCATCTGAAATGTCATAGTCTGTTTTCCATTCATACTCTGCAAATACAGGCATTGCCGCTGAACACATACTAATAATTGTCAAAATTATCAAAAATACAGCTAATATTTTCTTTAAATGTTTCATAATATAATTCCTTTCTCCAGTTAATACACCTACAATATTCTGACTATTGTGAGGTGCGATTTTTATACTCTACTCTGCTTTCTTAATGATTCAACCGCCTCATCTATGTAATCATGAGCTATTTCTTTGCTCCACTCAGTCCAAAACTTTACAGTTGCACTATTCGGTTCCTGTTCTGGCTTGTCAATATGAATTCTACTTGGAATAACACAAGCATCTCCAACTACAATTGCTTCACCTACATCTAATATGGGAAGCAAATCTGCAAAATCTCCAATATTATCAGGCAGAAGTTTTTTAATTACATTTTGATCATCTGCATTAGTTAAACGCATTGCAATATAATTACTGCTCTGACTTAAAACAGTACGATTCACTTCTGAAGGCCGTTGACTGATAACCACTAGTCCTACACCATACTTTCTGCCTTCTTTAGCTATTCTTTCAAAGCTTTGCAGACTCGAATCTTCAACACCGTATTTTGCTTTTGCAGGCATATACAAGTGTGCCTCGTCGCAAAAAATTGAAATGGGATTAAGTTTGTCTTTTTCCATCCATTGTTGCACATAAAATATTACCCTCGCTATTAGGGAAACTATCAAAGGCAAGATATCAGATGGAACTTCAGAAAAGTCTATTATTTTGACTCCTCCTGATTGACTGGCAGGTGCCATCAACTGTTTACACAAGTTGGTCATATAATCGTACTTGATCAACTCTTCATTGTCAGAAAACATAAAATTCAGTCTCTTATCTGTGGTTTTAGATTCAAGACGTTGTATAAATCTTGATAGTTTCCCGTGAAAATCTCCATTTACCTCTCTCTTGGTTGCACTGATTTTCTTTTCAGTATTTATGTTTTTAAGATTATCCAATACATCATTTAATCTGTATGGTACCGGACTGTCTATTGTAATTTTACCTGATAAATCCGTTGTTCCACGTTCAACAAGTAAATCTTCTTTTGCCATAAGTACAGATTGACTAAATACCATAGCTTGGTTCGGAGCATTATTATCACTTCTATCAAGCATAAGAGACAACATTTCATCGTAGGTTAACAACCAATACGGTAAAAACATTACATCATCCGAAGGTGAATCTCCTGGCCCGGCAATTCTATAATGTTTGATTCCATCAGCTTTAATTGGAGCATATTCACCATGAATATCAAACAAAACAACATTACAAGACTTTAATTTTGCAATTTTCTCTATCAAAGTAGCCACTGTGTATGATTTACCCGAACCTGTGCTGCCTACAATAACAGCATGTCTTTGAAACAGTTTATTTCCATCTAACCAAGCACTTGCTCCGTGATTAATAGCATAGTGACCTATACATAACGGATTTTCAACATCAGAATTAGCACCCGATATAGCTGACATAAAATTCGTCAATGTCTCATCTGACATAACAAAACAATCAGAATCAATTTCAGGCACAGACTCTAAGGTCCTCTTGAATACATTATTTCGCTCACCATCTTTGTCCATTAATGTGCCGATTAAAGTTAATTTCACAATGTCATTGGAAGCCGCTATTTCTTCTTCCTCTAATTCGGGCATATCAATAAATTTTCTCATTATTTTGCTTACCATACCAATAAGCGTTTGTCCGCGTTTTGAAGCCCTTATAGCAACTAAATTATTTACTTGCAGTTTAGATAACTGATTGGTATCGGTAACAACCACCAAAACATTTGCAGTATCAACACCCTGCACTTTCCCAAAAGATTCCAGCTTATCATAATCAAAAATCCCCATATTTTTTCTCCTAATCTATAATTTTTAAAAATCCATCAACTGTCCAGTATGTACCATCAATAACATACATTTGTTTATTTATGCATATCTCTGTTGTATTTTCCTTCTCTCCTTTACATATGTAGGCATAATTAACCGCATTATTTGCAAGCAGGTGTGCCGTACCATCAGAAACCTCCATAGTAACTAACACCAATGGCTTGCCGCTTTGAATTTCTTTTATCATCAATGCCTGTATCTGTGTATCATTAAATCCATAACCTACACATAAATACGAAGATGCACTTTTTATCATAGCATCACATTGACTCAACAAAGGTCTTTCTATACCCGTCAACACAGCCTGGTATTTAGAAACACCGGGTGTTATGATTTCAGGTACTAAACCTGATGGTATTTCTTTTTGCAACGGCAAAGTTGTTATAACACCCTTACTATCTTTAAACCAATCTAATGATCCGTGAACTTTCACCAAGTTCACAATATTTCTTTTACCAAATGAATCAGAATAAAACTTTGAATAATGTCCACTAAAGCCATTATTCAACGGTATTCTTACTTTATCGCAAGCATATTCAATAAGCCTATCGTAATTAGTCGTAATAATGTCTACTTTTTGAGGATGCGCTTGGTAATAAATTTTAATCAGCCTTGATAAAGCGATCTCTTTATTACAGAAAACAACATCAGAAAATATTTCTAAATCTTTTTGAGATATAAGTTTCCAAGTTTCTTTTCGGATATCATTAATAATATCTTCTTTGAAAACAATGTCCGTCATTGCAGATTCAAGGTCTTTTCCTGATTTTATATTATCTTCAAAATGCCGCCAATCATCATTAGTATCATATTTTGAAGATAAAGACGTCAACAAATGTTCTCCTAACCTCCCCATTCCCGGTAAACCGTATGCTGCAGAAGAGCCACTTCCAATAAAAAACAATGGGTTAGCCTCCGTATATTTTTGAATAATTCTAAACATTTCAGATGCGTCCATCATGCTATCATCCTTTTCTAACTATTGTATTTTATATGAATTTACTCACCGAAAATAATTTTTTCAATAGTATAAAAGCACACATATATATCAGTGTAAAACGATGCTATCCCCTTTATTACTACATTTTTCGACATAAAATAAAAGCTATAGAAAATGATCATTAATCAAATCATTTTCTATAGCTTTACTGTTTTGTAATTTTATGAGTTTGTTGATGTTTTAGAGAAACTTAATACTTCGGAAGTGCTTCCATTGTATGCAGTAATTTCAATTGTCAATCTGTATTTTGTATTACTCAATGCTGTTAAAGTATTTGTGGTAAAGGTAAATGTTCTGGTTGTTGACGACTGATTACTCCATGTTTTCACGTTAACCCAAGATGTACCCGTATATCTATCAATCTTTATTGTACCATTTTTATATTTGGTTCCAGACTGTCCAATCAAAGAAATGCTTCCTTCTATTTTGTTAGAACTATTAAAACCTAAGCTTAGTGAAGATGAAATCAAATTATCCCAACACAGATCTATTTGGTCATCATAGTTAACATTATGCATCTCTGGTGTTGCAACCGCACCAAAAGATAAAATGGAACTCAAAATTAAAATTGACATGATAATTGATGTGATTTTTTTCATTGCTTTGAACATAAACTATGCTCCTCCTTAATTCGATATTTAACAATATAACGAACGAAGTTGGAATTTTACTACAAACTTTTCAATTTTTTTATTTTATATTTTCTGCAATTTTAATTATTTCTTCTTTACTTAAATTACCCGTAATTAACACCGAAACCTTGGTACCAACAACTATCAAACTACCATAATTTTTATTATCGTTATACATTAACCACATTTCGCCATGAGAACTATCCAATCGCTCATATTCAACTTGTTCATTATCAAGCGAAAGGCTCTCCAAATCATTAACAAATATATCAACCGATAATATAGAATCCTCGTCATAAATATTCACATAATACAAAAGTCTCTTGCTTTCTAATTCTTCATTTAAGATCAACTCAAAACCATCTGGTATGTATTCAAGTTGAACATCTTTAACTTTTTCGGTGATTAAACCACTGTTGTAATTATCATTTTTTACAAAAACAAACTCCGTATACTTTTCGTACCATTTAAGAATAACATTTTCTACAGAAGCTCTAACTTCAGAACTTGTCATAACCAAAGCAAAAAATACAGAAATCACACACAAAATAACAACAGCAGCTTTATCCAAATATACCCTTATGAGCTTTTTCCCGTATTCTTTTTCTTTGACGACATTTTTTAATTTTCTAATTTCCTTCTTGCTAATAGGATACTTTTTCTCTAGTTCTTCATCATCCGGATAAGATTTAAACTCTTCTTTTTCATGTTCAATAAAAGCTTTTTCAAGAACTATATCAAAAAGCGCCTCATTAAGGAATTTATCCATGTAATTGCTCCTTTATTAACGATTCTCTGAGTATTTGTTTGCCTCTAAAAATACGCAAACTTACTGTTTTGGCAGGTAAATCTAACACTTCAGCAATTTCTCGTTCTTTCAATCCGTTTATGTACTTAAGTTTGCATACCAATTGATATGTATCACTTAAATTATCTATAGCCTTTAAAATAATTTCATAACTCTCCTCATTGATAACTATATCTAAAACATCCTCCGAGAAACTCTTACTTTCAAATTTTTCATCTAGATTAACATTGTGTTGATCTTTTTTTCTTAGGAAATCAATTGCTTTGTTTTTAGCTATAGTTTTACAGAAAGACTTTGCCCTAAACTCATCTTCAATATCAACTTTCTCTATATTGTAAATAATTTTAACCATTGCATCATGAACAATATCTGCTAAATCTTCTTCATTAGTCACATATTTTCTTGCTGCATGCCACATAAGACTATAATAATTTGAGTATATAAATTTAACTTTTTCTTTATCAGATTGAGTTTCAACAAGCGATAAATAAAACGATAACATAATATTAATCCTCCGCTTTATTATTCCTTAATAATCTTTTTAAGTACTCAATAGCTTCTACTATTACACTAAGCTCATATGCTGAACAATCTTTAATAGCCGCCTCTATATCCTTTTCAAATATACATTCAGAGCACTTAACACTATCACATAACAAACTGTCGACCGTAGTGTCCAAAGCATTCGCCAGTGCCACCAATGCAGGTAAACTCACTTTAGTAGTTCCGGTTTCTATATGGCTCATATGAGTTTTAGATATTTCTGCACGATCTCTCAACTCGTCTTGAGTCCAATTCTTCTTTTTTCGTAACGCTCGTATTCTACGGCCTATTGCTTCATAATTTATCTCCATAAACATAAACCTCGCTTTTGGGTTTATTGTATAGGCATATTGCCTATAATAAAATATCCCTTGTAGGCATTGTGTTTATATAAGATAATTTTATTGTAAATTTTACAATTTGTTAATATTTGATCATTGTCTTTATTTATATACGATTAGTAAGTAAAGCAATTGAATTATGTCACCTATTATCTATCAAATGAACAAAACTCCCCTCTCAAATTGAATTTATATTTAAAAATTATATAGAATATCTATATAAAAAATATCATTCACCAGAATATAATTCCGGATAAATTGTTTTGAACTATTTTGGCAAATGATATTTTTATTATATATTAAATGTTGCTACTTCACTGTATTCCTTGCTCCAATTAGTAGAAGAAGAAAGTATCTCGTCATACTTCTTTTCTGCCATTCTATCCGTCATACCGGAAACATAGTCAACAATAATTCTTAATATAATTACATCGTAAACCAATTCAGGATAATCGTTTAACACTCTTTTCAATTCGAACATAAAATCTATGCTTAAGCCCTCGCGTATGGCACTTATTGTTCTTTCATCCACTTTTTTATTGTCGCGATTAAAGATTTCTATATTTTCTTTGTTTCTCAATTTATTAAATAGTTTTTCCAAAAAAACTTCTCTACCGCGTTCTTCTGCAAAGTTGACATAATAATTAAACAGCAAATCTGAAACCTTATTATAATTCTTTTCTCTTTCAATTTCCGCCTCAATCATCTTTCTTTGCTTCAATGGTAACATATGATAATTTTTGTGATAAAAATCTAAAAGAGTAAATATTATTTTTTCTGCAGTGCAGGTCATATATTTTATTCTTGTACTTTTAATGTATTGCTCATTAATAAAACGAGTTATTTCATTTATTGACTTTAACTGTCCAGGTTCAAATGTTACCATATATGAGTCCAACAATAACAAATTCTTATCCTGCTTCTCACCGGGCTTATTCCACATCTCATTACAACGGTTTAAAAATTCTTCTCTGTATTTCTTAGCTTTTTGTTTTTTCTCCTCTTCCGTTTTAAATATATGTTTTTCATTCAATTCATTTTCAAATTTATTTATTCGAGACAAACTTGAATAGATTAATTTTTCAGCCAAGATAGGAGTAATATTGTGCGATGTTTTCTTGATCATAAAATTATACAGAATATAAATTATATCCATTTTTTCTCCTACGATCTCAGGAACATCGCCAGTAATTTCAACAAAAGCTTTGGATATTTTGAAATAATCGCAAAGCATATTGTATTCCTCTTCAGAAAAATATACTCTTTTATTATGTACACTTATTTTAGCGTTTTCAAGGCTATCAATAAAAGCAGCCAGCAACTCTATAATTTCTTCTTTATGCTTCTTTTTTATCTCTTTTTCGTACATAGTTTTGGAATCATCTTCGTCGCCTTCTTTTGTCATACGCTCTGCTTTAAGCTTTTCATATTCCTCTTTATATTTATTATTAGTAGTTTCAAAATTTATTCTCAAATCAGATAAAGCACGCGTAATAATTCTTATTATCTGTAACTCTTCTTCGTATATTTCTTCCATTTTGAATTCATCTGAAAAAGTCTTTTTATTGTAGTCATACATATCTACAAAGCGATACATTTGAATTACGATGTTGTTTACTCTTTCCAACAACTTTTCAAATAAACCTACACTCACAAACTCTTCCCAGTCATGACCTTTATAGGCAATTTTATCAGCCCAATATACAATCTGACTTTCCATACCGCCAACGTATACTTTATTATTCTTAAACTTTTCTTCTGACCAATCCGGACCTACAGGTCTATATAAATCGTTACAATCGTACTGTAATTTGAAGCCCGCCTTTGACAGATTGTTTAAGAAGGAATCTGAATCGTGTTTTAAAATACCTTCAAGCACATAATCTGAAACACCTAAGCCTTTTAAGCCAAAAGGCTTAAGATATCTGTGAGAACAGAGATAATCTATTACTTTTACACTCTGTAAAGCATGCGAAAATCTACCTGCCAAATTATCCTGCAAAAAATGGTCAATTGCACTTTCACCGGCATGGCCAAAAGGTGCATGACCAATATCATGACCAAGTGCAATAGCCTCAGTTAATTCTTTGTTCGCACCCAAAGCAACGGCAATTCTTCTAGCGATTTTTTGAACCTCAAGAGAATGCAACAGTCTGGTTCTTTGGTCATCAGAGACAGAGTTAACCATAACCTGAGTCTTGTACTGAAGTCTTCTGAAGGCTTCGGTAAACATAATTCTTTCTTCTTCTCTTGCAAAGTGCAGTCTGTATATATCTGTAAATTCGGACATCAGTCTAGCTTTTTTCTTTTCAAAAGGCTGCTCGCTCCATACATAAGGAGGTGTAATTTTATAATATTGGTACATTTCTTTAAGTATCTTTATTTGTTCACCGGACATTTCCGTAACCTTTTTACCTTTGGTTTCAAAAGGGCAACCACTCTTTTTCTTATTTGCAATACAATCAGACATAAAATATTTAACAGCAAAAGGACTTAATGATTCATTAATGCCCTCTACCCATTTTTTATAGGTTTCACATTCTTTTTTACACATATCTTCAGCATTGATTTCTTCTTTCTTTTTCTTGTCTTCCATTATAATATCTCCTTTATTTGATTTCTCTTTATAAATTAAAACGAATTACACAATAAAAAACTACAAATATAAGCAACATTTAATAAACTCCTGTGCAAATATATGAATATTGCGTAAATAGCTACAAAATATTTTTAATTAATGGTTGCATCTAACTAGTAACCCTCAGCTAATCCGGGGATTCTTCATATGCAAGCAGAGCCCTAGTAATTACTTAAAAAGCATTTTCTCTTTAGTATAGTTTAATCAGTTGTTGCTACTAATTCAATTTCTATCAATTGTTAATATGTTTGAATTTTATGATGTAATGTGTTATATTCTTTGATTACCACTTTTGATAATCTCTTTTTATTGTTATTGATGTAGATGACTGCTTATTTTTTTAAAGGAGCTTTTCTTTGTTTTATCGAACTCTATAGATTTTTTTGAACTTCCTGGCACAACTGAGAGTTTTCTATTATAAAAAGAACTTTGCCTTTCAGCAGGTGCTGAAAGGCAAAGTTCTTGATCTCTTATTCAATCACAAATTAATATTATTTTATTATACAACAGGCACCAACTTCCATCGTTTATTTGCAGCTCCAGGAGTACTTGTCTTTACAACACTAGCTCCATTTGCTGTACTTGAATTAATTACAGACATAACTTTAGTATAATTGTTGGGATACGAACGAAACGCAATGGAACCATCAGTATAAATATATAATTTTAATTTTTGAGAGTTCATATAACCACTAGAAGGTATGTCCCATACTTGAAAAACTTCATTTTCTGCAGTTGATGCATTCGTTATTTCTAATGCTTGGTTTGTAGAATGTTTAGGAATTAACGAAAAATAATAAGGCTTTATAATTACTATAGGAATAATGGATACTATGTCATTATCCAAAAAACTCTAACATATACATTTTCCAAGCAATCAAACCAATAAAAAGTATAAATAATGAATATGTGACAATTAACCCATAACACATTAACAAATGCAATCAATACTTTTGAACAAAAAAACTAAGTTAATATAAAACCTATAGAATAAACATGGCATTAATTCAATAAATTATAATCTAATATGACCTTTTTAGTGTTTATTAAATAATATTATATCATATAAAAATCGGGTAGAAAAGACTCTCTACTCGGTTTAACTTTTATTACAAACATACAATAATTTCATATTATGGTATGTTTACTTTCATATTACCTTAGGAAATTTGTCAAAATATATTTTGTGAAATAATTCAACAGCACCTAAGATGAGTGATTAAATAAAATTCATAAAGCTGAAAAACAACTGAACTTCACCAAGACAATCAATCCTCTCAAACCAATAAAAGCTGCTATCTATCATTCGAACTAAATGATTTCAGGCATTTTTATGAGGCATAAGTTTGATACAACAATTATCATAAAACATATGCCCTCCTTTAATTAATAATATTAAAATTACTTGTACTTTGTTATAAAATCAAAGTTGGTTATATTTTCACCTGTTTTTGTTGTGTT
>JAZQZO010000316.1:0-2208 GCA_045634065.1 Acutalibacteraceae bacterium | reverse complement strand
AATCACCTTTGAGGAAAGAGAAGCACCTGCCTACGACGAGTCGGCTGTGCTTGCGGCAAAGGGAAAGAAATCGTCTGCACCTCTGCCCTGCGGTTGTCCCGGCACACAGTCAAAGGCGATTAACCGTGACAGTTGCGACTGCAGTACAGCTTCTGCACCCGTCAGTAGTCAGCTCAGACAGTGGCCTGTACAGATTAAGCTTGTACCCATAAATGCTCCATACTTTGACGGAGCAAACCTTCTTGTGGCGGCAGACTGTACCGCCTATGCTTACGGAAACTTCCACAATGAGTTTATCCGGGCTCGCATAACGCTTATCGGTTGCCCCAAGCTTGACGAGGGTGATTACACCGAAAAGCTGACGGCTATTATCAAGAATAACGACATCAAGAGTGTGACCGTTGTGCGTATGGAGGTGCCTTGCTGCGGAGGTATTGAAAACGCAGTCAAGAGAGCACTTATGGCAAGTGGTAAGTTTATCCCGTGGAGAGTTGTTACGGTGACAACTGACGGCAGATTAGTTGAGTGAGGTAATATATGAAAATGCCCCTGACTTTTTACGGTCAGGGGTTGAAATTTAATATTACTTTGTTATCGGTTTTCTCAGTTCTTCATAAATTGTACGCACTCCGCACCATATAAGATAAACTGCAACAATCAGTGAGCCTGCAAAATCTAACCAATAGGATACCGCTGTTCCCGGTGCAATCAGAACAGATAATAAGGCAACGGTAACACAGCTGTCAACAAGAGTTTTTGCACGGTAGAGTCTTGCCTGTACCATTAAAATAGCATTAGGCTCAGCCTTGTTAAGAAGTGTGTATTTTCTCCAAAAAAGAGAATTTGCAATTACACCCATAACGGCAATAGCAAGGCCGGGAATAACATTACCCTTATCTTCATTGTCACTCATAAGTGTGAGCAATACCATAAGAGCTCCGCCGACACACATCATTGCTCCGACAAAAATATTAGAGCCCTTTTCTAATTTTTTCTTCTTGTTTTCGTCGCAGACATCGCCCTTTGTTGTGAGCTTGTAAATCACAAAGGACATAATAATCGCAAGTAGCTCTGCACTTCTTCTCACAAAGTCTGCAATCTGTGTTGAGCTTCGTCCGCTTAAAAGTCCGAGGCCTACAACCAAAGGACCCGGTGCACTCATAATCACAGACATCAATAAGGTTTTTGCACCTGATTTTTTCTCTGACATAACATCAACCTCCAAATACCATCACAAGAGGTATAATAACAGCCATTGCCGATAAGGGGCAGGTAACCGTATCAAGTCCACCCTTACTGCAAAGCTCAACAAGCATACACACAAAGGCTGACGCTGCAGATATAAGCATAATAGCAGGGATACTCAATCCACCTCTTATCATCAGCACGGTGAAAACTGCAACGGCAGAAGAAATAAACATAGCCAAAGAGCCTTCTACACTCTTATGATTATCAGCCAATTTCCACTTAATCTTATGCTTACCGAAACGCTTACCTACAAGAGCTGCAAAGGCATCGCCCACTCCCCAGGCATATACACTTGCAAGGACAAGATATTTGTCGTGGAAAACGCCCCAGCAAACAGAAATACTGAAAGCCAGCATTCCGAGTGCAAGCACCAGACTGCTTTTGAACTCACCCTTTTTACGCTCGTTTACGAAGGACGAAAAAGCGGGTATTTTACCTGCGAGCATCAGAATAGGATAAATTATAATTATAAGAGCAACAGCGACCTCAGCAGAAGCCCACCAATGCTCAAAGGCAAACAAAAAAGGTATATATGCACCAAGCATAATAAAATGTAATATTTTGCGAAACAGTTCATCGGGTATTTTAATAAGCCTTCTGGCTAGCAGCATTATACTTGCCGCCGGAATGATGTATATTCCCATAACCTTAAGTCCGTGTAATATTTCCTGCATTTTTATCATCCTTATTTTTCATTCGATGAGTTAATTATAGCATAATGAAAAACGATATTCAACCAAAGGCAGAAAAATATCCCTGACTTTTGATGGTCAGGGGTATTTTTACGTTTATCTGACTACAGAAGAATGGCTGTAGATATAAAACTCTTCCTGGCTTGGCATCCATTTCTTTTCCTTTGGCTCGAAGGTCTTGTCAAAAGCCTCAACTGCGGCAGTGTCCTCACAGCAGTCGGCGGCGGTACTCGGAATATACATCCACTTTCTGCCGTCAAGAGCACCG
>JAZQZO010000315.1:0-1836 GCA_045634065.1 Acutalibacteraceae bacterium | reverse complement strand
CTTGTGATGATGTGTCTGTCGGAAACTTCAACTATTTCATCACCGAGTTTCGAAAGGAAGTAGTATGCCCAATATGACGGCTTTTTCAGTCCGTTGTTTGTGATAAGTCCGAATCCGCCGTGAAACTCTTCTTCACCGGGTCCGTTTTCCTCGAAAATATCGGTAAATGCCCAATATCCCAAAGAGTCGATTTTGCCGAAATTCTGCGTGATATTGTAAAGAATAAAGGGTGCTTCAAATGGTGTATCGTGAATTAAATCTCTCGGACTCGGTGAAGAGTTCCACTCTGTCAGGTGAATTTCAGCATCCCTATAAGCCGAATGATTGATAATATTTTTCATATTATCAATAAACTCTGTGCAGATTTCCTTTTTCATATAACCCATCTGCTCGTTGCCGTCTGTATCAAGAGGCCAATAGGTGGGGTAGGGGTGAGCTGAAAAGAAATCAACGGGGAGCTTCTTTTCTTCGCAGAATTTAATAAACGCTTTGAGGTAGCCGAGATTTTCTCTGAAATCCGCACCGCTTGTTGAAGGTCCGCCGACACGCAAATCCTTGCATACAGATTTAACTGCATCTACAGAAACCTCATAAAGCTTGAAATACTGCTCCTGAGAGCCTCTCCAAAAAGAGCCTAAATTCGGCTCGTTCCATACTTCAAAGTACCATTTTCTAACCTCGTCAAGTCCGTATCTTTCTACTAAATGTTCCACTGTGCCCTTAACGAGAAAATACCATTTGTCGTAATCCTTGGGCGGACAACCGTTAGCCTTCCACCAGAATACCGTACCCGGTACGGTTGCAAGCTCTGTGGGTACAAAGCCGAGCTCAAGCAGTGGCTTTAAGCCGTTGTCAAGCAGAAAATCAAAAAGCTTATCCATGTAGCCGAACCACAACTGAGGCTTACCGTCAACCTCTTTGTAAACAGCCATATCATCGTGGAATATTCCGTGAAAGCGGACATATTCGAAGCCGATATCATTTTGCATTTCAATAAGCTGTTTCTGAAAGTCGGCACGCAGGCCCTCGGCGGCTCTGCCGAAGGTTATACATTTAAGATAGTACTTGTTATTAATCATAGCAATCTCCCGAAATTAAATTCTGTGTATTTTAACTCTTTTGTTTACTGTTCGCGGTATGCATTCAAAGTCCTCAATTTCTACCCCGTCGGCATTTCTTATAAAAAGACCGTAGCAGGGTAAATCCCAATATCTGCTCATTTCGTGGGAATGAAAATATATGTGCGCTACTCTCGTGATTTCGGGATAATCCGAAAGAGATATTTCGGGAACTTTTTTTAGTACCGAAAGACTTTCTTTTGTGTCTCTGTACTTGGCGTTGATATTTTTAATTTTAACATCACTGATACAGTTTTCTCCCTTTTCGTCTTTTATTCCGTTTATTGCCGAGGGCAATTCCACATCTGTAGCAGTGATATTTTCAAGAGAAACATTCTTTATTTTACCGACGGGATTTTTGCCGTATTTCATTCTGTTGCCTGCCCAGATTAAAAATGCCGAGCTGATACCCTGCATTTCAATGTCTGAAACATTAACATCCGATATATTGCTTCCGTCGGCAGTTTCTATGGCAATACCTGCATAACCGCCTGTTATTCCGTCAGGCATAAAGAAGTAACAATTTCGTATGCTGACATCGGAGATATCCTTTTGCGTTTCAGTGCCGATTTTGAAACAGTTAGCAAAGCTTGAAATAATACAATTGCTGATATCAACCTTATTTATAGGATTTTCGATAGCCTTTAAAACAATACCGTCATCGGCAGTTGCAATAAAAGTGTGATGAATCTTTACATTTTCACTACCTGAAATGTCA
>JAZQZO010000314.1:0-8524 GCA_045634065.1 Acutalibacteraceae bacterium | reverse complement strand
AAAAAAGGCATGCGAAGATGCCTTTAATTTATATGTATTTATTATAGATGTTCTTGACGATTTCGTTCATCGCATCCATATTCTGCTCGATTTCATAAACAAGCTTGAACTGATTTCTAGCTCTGACAAGGTTATGACCTTCGTAGTGAGTTCTGAAATATACATCACCGTCAAGATAATCTGTCAGGAAGCGTATACCGCACTCAAGGGTCATAAGCTTAGCTGAGAATGCGAGATTTTCAACTTCATGAATTGTGAGAGCCTTTGCAGATGCTGAAAGGAAACCTTCTGCATAGCTTTCGAAGAGTTCAAGTGAGATATTGACATTGTCAAGATTGTCGTCATCTTCTCTTGTTGTGTTGCCGCCGAAACGGATAGCATCACCAAAATCATAAAGTGAGAATCCGGGCATAATTGTATCAAGATCAATTACGCAAATTCCTTCATTGGTTTCATCATCAAAAAGGATGTTATTTAGCTTTGTATCGTTGTGGGTAACACGAAGAGGAATTCTGCCCTGAGCGTGGAGGTCAAGAAGTCTGCCTGCTTCTGCGCGTCTTGCCATAGCAAATTCGATTTCAGCCTTAACAGTATCAACTCTGCCTGCAAGGTTGTTGTTAATAGCAGCTTCAAGATTATCGAAACGCTTGGGTGTGTTATGGAAATCTTTGATAGTCTCGTGAAGTGAGCCCATAGGATATTCAGCAAGATGCTTCTGGAAGTTACCGAATGAACGACCTGCGTTTTCAAAATGTTTCTTATTTTCAATCTTGTTGCAGGTGTGTGAGTTATCGATAAAGTTATATATTCTCCAGCACTTATCACCTGAATAGAAATAATACTTGCCTGTTTCAGCCTGAAGAAATGTGAGAGTTTCTCTCTCAGCATTACCACCGTTTTCAATAATCTTCTTCTTAAGGAAGGTTGTAACACCTACAATGTTTTCCATAAGCTCTTCGGGGTTCTTGAACACGTGAGTGTTGATGCCCTGAATAAGATATTTCTTTGTTTCGCCTTCTTCATCGAAAACGAGAAGTAAAGTTGTATTGATGTGGCCGTCTGTAAAAATACACTGTGAGACTGCTTCGCCTTTTATGTTAAAGTGTCTGCAAACCTCAACAACTGAATCGTCTACTCCGACCATCTTGATATTTTCTGACATACTCATTTTAATTCCTCTCATCTACTATAATTTTAGAAAAATACTGCGGATTGTGAAAACCTGCATCAAGTCCTGCAAGTTTGCTGAAAGATATGTAATGTGGGTACTCAGTCAAGTCACCGCATTTTGTGAAATTGCCTTTAATTGTGCATTTATCCGCCCTGAACTCCTGATTGTAAACGATGCTTATAAGTTCACAAGGCACGAAAAGTTCGAGACTCCATCCATCGTCAGAGATTTCGGTTGAAACCTTGGCTTCAAGGTCAGTAAGCTCTTTGATAAAAACTCTGTTTGTACGATTGGCTCCAAACTGACTAAGATAAACACCTTTACAGTTAATCTCAAAGTTTACATATTCGTCTCTGTTTTCCAGGGGGCAAAGGAACATTTCCATACAGCTGTCTTCCCAAACTCTGTCGTCTCTGACTTTTCCTTCAAAACGAAGCTGGGTCTCGTCGCATCGCATACGAAGCGCTATTCCCTCCCCTTTAAGGAAGCACATTTTAAAGTATACATTATACTCTGCGGCAGAGTCCCAGAGAAAAAAGTCAAGTTTCTCTTCAGGGACCTGCTGCCAGTTTATTTCATTTTCAAAAACGTAAGTTTTATACTGTTTCATATCTTATTCAGCCTGTACTTTTTTGACGTAATACATTCTTGAATCGTTGTCAAGAATCATTCTTGAATCACCGAATTTATAGCCTGAATAGTTATAGGGCTGCTTGGGCTTGAAGCCTGAATACATAAGAGCGTCGCCACCCATAATATAGTTTTCGTTTTCGCTCTTGAGCTTAACCATCTCACAAAGGAAATCGAAGAATTTGCCATCTTCAACATCCATCTTCTTAGGAAGAGGTACATTAATCATATCGCCGAAGTTTTTCAGTGAAAGCAGCTGTGTGCGGATATTGAGTTCATAGTCCCAATCAGCGTTGAGATTCATAAACTTGATAACATCATTGCCCCAGTTAGGTGTGATTCTGTCTACAAAATAGCCGTACATTGCCTCTGACTTATCTTCAGAGGTAATCTGCCACATACATCTGTCATCTGTCTCTATGTCGCCTTTACGTGAGAATACGCCGTACTGTAAAAGACGTCTGTGCTGTTTATAATATTCAATCTGCTTTTTGACAGCAGCTTTATCAAACTTAGAAAGGTTGGTAACGTCAAGTTCATAGCCTAAAAGACCAAAAGCTGAAACATTGAATCTCTGTTCAATTGAGCTGTGTCTGAAATCAGGGAAACTGATTGCCGCTGCTACGTGCATTGTCATAACAGACTGAGGGTAACCGTAGGATGTGCCTGACTGAATGTGTATTCTGTCGAGGGGGTCAGTGTTGTCGCTTGTCCAGCACTGAGGCATATAACAGAAAGTAGCAAGATCAAATCTGTTACCGCCGCTTGAGCAAGCCTCAAAGAGAATTTCAGGGAAGCGTGATGTGAGAGCATCCCAGATTTCATAGAGACCGAGAATGTATCTGTGGAAGTACTCACCGCTCTTATAACCCTTCTGTCTTGAGAAGACATCGGAGAAGTGACGGTTGTTATCCCACTTGATATATTCGATGTTGCCGTAGCGGAAAACATCTGTCATTGTGTCAATGATATAGTCACGGACATCCTGTCTTGTAAGGTCGAGAATGAGCTGATTTCTGCCCTGTGAGGGTGTGTAGACATCAGTTGTCATAGCCCAGTCGGGATGTGCTCTGTAAAGATCGGAATCGGGGTTAACCATTTCAGGCTCAACCCAAAGACCAAACTTAAGGCCCATTTCATTTACCTTTTCTGCAAGACCTTTGATGCCGCTGGGGAGCTTTTTCATATTTACGTACCAGTCACCGAGGCCTGCTTTGTCGTTGTTTCTCTTGCCGAACCAACCGTCATCAAGAACGAACATTTCAGCACCGAGTTGTTTGGTAGCTTTTGCGATATCAAGGATTTTCTTTTCATTGAAGCTGAAGGTTGTAGCTTCCCAGTTATTAACGAGGATAGGTCTGTCCTTATCTTTCCAATAACCTCTGACAATATTCTCCTTAACAAAAGTGTGCATATTCTGGCTCATACCGTTAAGGCCCTCATCACTGAAAGTCATAACGCTTTCGGGAGCATCGAAATATTCGCCTCTGCCGAGATGCCACTGGAATTCAAAGGGATTGATACCGTTCTGAATACGCAGAAGACCGTGAGTTGATATTTCGGTGCGAGCGATGTGGTTACCTGAATAAACAAGGTTGAAGCCGTAGCAGTTGCCACTATGCTCAGTTGCATCTTCTTCTCTGATAGCGAAGAAGGGATTATGTCTGTTGGAGCTTGTGCCTGAAATTGAGCCTACGGAACATTCACCTGATGTAAGTTTATGCTCGTGCTTATATCTTTCTCTTGCCCAGGCACCATCAAATGTGAGCATTACATAATTACCTCTCTGAAGGTCAATCTGCATACTCATAAGAGAGTTTATTTTAATTACACTCTTGCTGTTATTGATAAGTCTAACGCTTCTTGTGATAACATTTGACTTTTCATATACTGTGTAGAACATATGAAGCTCAGCACCGAGTACACTGTCTTCAAGGACAACAGTAAGAGTTTCGCTCTCGCCATAAGCTGAGGGAAGACCCTTGAGCTGAGGTTTAACTTTTGTTACAGCCGCCGACTTGAATTTGAAGTCAGTAGTGAAATTGCCGTCAGCAGACATAAGCTGCATAGCAGGCAATCTGTAATCACCCTTGCCGTAAGCTGAATATTCGAGAGCTATATGATCAAGTGAAAGAGAAGTATCTTCCTGTGTGTAAGGAGTCGCGTTGCTGTAACCGGCAGCGTGCTTGTCAAGAAGATAATCCATATTATCACTGTTTCGGATTTTTCTGCCATAATACATTGATTCAAGCTGACCTGTTTTGAGAGCTTTAAAAACATAGCTTGTTTTATCAGTTGTTAGATGAAAGACATTGTCTTTATTGATATAAATCATTCTTTTTCTCTCCTTTGGCATAAAAATATCATTATACGGATAACATTTTATACCATATTAGGGAAAGTGTCAACTGTTTGCCGAAATTTAATAAAAATACAAAAAAGAAGGCATCCTAAGACACCTTCTGAATTTGGGTTTAAATAAGAGTTGACAGGTACTCTGCCATCTGACCGACTGTTTTATTGTTTATGAAATCTGCTGCTGTAAGTTCAACACCAAAAATTGTTTTAATATCGGCTACCATACACATAGTATCAAACGAACTCATACCGAGATCAGACTTAAAATTGTCTTCATTCTTGATTTCGTCAGCTTCCACGTAGTTTTCAAGGATCTGAACAAGTCTTTCGAAGGTTTGCATTCCGGTTTTCCATTCCTTTCTTCCTGGGTTAATTCTATTTTCTTTAATACTTCACCGACTGTGATATCGGGGTTTTCTGCACCGATAACGAGAGTCTTTTCTATTTTTGAGAAGAGCACCGTCAGGTCGTACTCAGCCTGCTGTTCTTCTCTGTATTCAAATATGAAATCCAGACCGCCGTCCACAGTTCTGTGATGAACCGTAACATAAAGCGGTATCATTATAGCACCGTTATTGTACCAGATACTTCTTGCAGTCTTTTCCATTTCTTCATCAATGGACGCCATTTTCATCATAGGCTGATAAGACAAACCGAAGCTGTCATAAGTGGAGTCAAATTTTGCATCTTCAGACATTGATTTGTGTCTCTCCTTGAGAGTTTCAAGGAAAGACAGACTTGCGTGAAGATACATTTCGTTCTGCACCGCTGAGATTTTATTGACTGCATCGCAGAATTTTTCTTCGGGTCCTATTATACTTCTCATAGGCAGGAAGTTTATTCTCAGACCGCCTGACTTCTTTTCAGCGATGGTACCACGTCTGTTGATAATCATTTTGAACGATACGTCTTCCTGATTATCGTTAAAACAGGAAAGACCGGTTCTGACACCCATTGAAATCAACGAGAAAATTGAAAGCTCTCTTTCTTTGCAAAGGTTCATAACCTTTTCGCTGTCTTCAGCACTCATACTGAATTTTATTGTTGCCGCATCGGGCAAACCTGAATGTATATCGGCAAATCTTCGTCCCGGGTATTTTTTCTGCTGTGCCTTGAGTCTGTTATCAAGCATAAAATCTGTGAAAATAGGCTCAGATTCTTTGGCGAGAGAATCATACCAGTATTGTCTGTCAATCTCGTGCTGCTGAGAAGTCTCGTAAGCCAGCTCCTTTTCAAGCACAGGAATATACTCGCGCATAGGTTTCGGATACGGGGTACCCTGAGTTTTATGCTTATAGATTTCAATTATGTCGTTTATGAACATCTTAACGGAGTAGGCATCCATAGCAAGATGATGTATTCTCATAAATATACCCTTATATCCGTCTGCAAAATCTATGAGAGCAATTTTGTGAATCTCACAGTTGAACATAGGAATATTGCTTCTGGAATAGGCAAGGAGTTTTTCTTCAGCCTGGTCAACGGTCATATCTCTGAAATTCCAGTCCTCAACCAGAATACCGCTTCTCTCTGTCACGTACTGGTGAAGCTGAAGCTTTTTGCCCATAACGAAACGAAGTCTCATTGTGTCGCAACGTCTGATTGCTTCGTAAATGGATGCTTTCATCACAGCTTTGTCCATCTCGCCTTTCCAGTAGTAACCGCAACCGATATTATTCACAGGATAACCCGAACCGTACTTTAATGACATAAGATACATCATCTGCTGAGAGTTCGATATAGGATAAGCTTTTACGATTTTGCCGTCAGGCAGTTTCTTTTCAATCATTACACTGACTCCTTAAAAATAGAATTCCGTTCTTTTGATTTTTCCTGTCGATGTTCTTTCAAAGGGTCTGTTTCTTATTCTGAAGCTATGAATCATTCTGTCTGAGTTAAGTTGTAAGTTCACTTTGTCAACAATCAAAGACAGGGTATTCTCAATTTCTTCCAATTTATTTGATGCTATAAACAGGTCATCCGGATAAATTTCAGCAATGAGTTTGTCGTTCTCACCGAAAACAATAACCTCTTTGACCTCGCTGAAATCTGCAAATTTATTTTCAATCTCTTCAGGTGAAATGTTTTCACCATTTGAAAGGATAATGAGATTCTTTCTTCTTCCTACAAGATAAACGTGATTATCTTTAATATAACCTAAGTCACCGGTGTGAAGGAATCCGTCATCAGTAAATGCTTCTGCGGTTTCAATGGGCATTTTATAATAGCCTTTCATTACGCTCGGCCCTTTAACCTGAATCTCTCCGTCAACACATCTGACTTCATCAACTCCGATCAGTCTGCCGTTAGAATACATATGATTATCTGAAAAGTCTGATGTTGTTATTCTCGGGCTACACTCACTCATACCGTACCCCTGACGTGCAGTTATGCCGTATTCCGCAAACTCGTCAATAATAGCCTGACTGAGAAATGCACTGCCTGCAATCATTCGTCTGAAGTTTTTACCAACTACCTTTTCGGCAGCTTCACGCTTTGACAATTCAGGGTTGTTTCTTGCAGAAATCTTAATTCTTGTAAGGATAGACTTACACATAGCAGGTACAATGCGCATAATTGTGGGCTCGTAAATGAGTATATTTTTATAAAGTTCACTGAGAGCACCGTTAAGGCAGAGACTGCCACCGTCATAAAGTGTCTTGAGTACATCGCAGGCATAACAGAAAACGTGATGCATCGGAAGCACCGAGAAGCTAACATCGTCATCGTCCATACTGTAGGCATCGTAACTTGAGTTTGCTGCGAGATTATGGTTTGTCAGCATTACGCCCTTTCTCTTACCGGTTGTACCAGATGTGTAAATTATAAGAGAGCATTTATCGGGATCTTCAGCGAATTCTGATAAGTGTGCATATGCCGAAGACGAACTGTAGTCGGAAAAGATATTACCGAACCATTCTCTGTCACCAAGAGAAACAATATTTCTTAGTCTCGGATATAATTCTTTTATTTTTTCAGCCTTACTCAAAAATTCTTCTTCGCAAAAGAGCATTTCAATGTCAGCGTCATCAAATAATAATGCTGCCTCATCCACTGTTATGTCCGGTGAAAAAGGTACGACAGTATTGCCGCTGAAAATCATACCTGTAAGACAAGCGATATATTCATATCCTGTTTTTCCTATAAAGCCAATATGAATGTTTTCAGGATTTTTTGAACGGATGTATCTGCATACTGCGAGGCTGTCTTCATAAAACTCACGATAAGTTTTATTTCTGACTTCTCCGTCAACTATGTATCTGCAAAATATCTTATTTTCAAATTTGTCAACTGCGTATTCTGCCAATTGTCTGACTGTAAGAATCTGAGAGTTCAAAGAAAATCACTTCCTTGTTATTTATCGATGCATAACAGGCTCAAATCTATTCACTGTCATTAATACATCTACAGTACATTATACGTCGTATTGTATTCATTTTTTGTAGCAACTATGAATATTTTGTAACTTTTGCAACGCGATAATGCTTTTGAAACTCAGCGACTGTTTTATAACAAACAGATTCATAATTTCTGTATCTTTTGAAACAAAAACCACCAAAGAGTTTCATTCTTTGGTGGTTATCCGTTATTTAAAATACATATAGAGCTGACACTTGATCATACCGTTATAAAGTTTACGGCGTTTATCGGCTTTTCTGCCGAAAAAGACTTCAAAATCTTCTGATGGGCAGATAATATTGTACGCCCAGCCACGCTCCTGCTTGAAGCGTCTGCCAAGAGTTTTGTAAAGTTCTTCAGCTTCTTTGAGGTCGAGAAGTCGCTCACCGTAAGGAGGGTTGCATATAACAGTACCCTTTTCGCTCTTAGGAGCAAAGTCTCTGACATCTCTCTTTTCAAAAGTGATGTACTTGTCCACCCCTGCCCTTTTCGCATTTGCCATAGCAAGGTCAAGGCATCTTGAGTCGATATCCGAACCGTAGCATACAAACTGTGAATCTGTAAGAGCAAGGCTTCTTGCTCTGTCTCTTTCTTCGTTCCAGATGCTCTCGGGAATATTCTGCCATATTTCGGCTGTGAAGTGTCTGTTTACACCGGGAGCCATATTGTTAACCATCATAGCGCCCTCAATGAGGATAGTACCTGAACCGCACATCGGGTCATAAAGGGTGTGATAAGGGCGAAGCCTGGAGAGATTGCAAAGAGATGCAGCGAGCGTTTCTTTGATAAAGTCGGAGGCCAAGCGGTCTTAGGAAGACAACCATGCTCAGCAACTCCTTGGCTCACAGAACGACATGGCTACGATCCGACTTAATGAGGATAGTACCTGAACCGCACATCGGGTCATAAAGGGTGTGATAAGGGCGAAGCCTGGAGAGATTGCAAAGAGATGCAGCGAGCGTTTCT
>JAZQZO010000313.1:0-8640 GCA_045634065.1 Acutalibacteraceae bacterium | reverse complement strand
TACAATTGTAGCCGGTATCAGCCTTGTTCTTTGCGCAGTACCCTTATTCTTCTACGATCTTACCGGTAGTAAAAAACAGAAAGTCTTTGATGAACTCGCAGTTCTCAGAAAAGAAAGAGGTATCGAAATCGGAGAATAAATTCCCTGGGAAATTCAATTAAATCGGATATTGGAGAATCGGAGAAATGTTCGAGTAAAATATAAAGAACCTTGTTGTACATAAATTATATATGACTGGAGGAGAAAATTATGGCAATGTTCTTATCTTGTTTCGCAGGTGCGATTTTGCTGGCGATTTATATCGTTATGTGCCACAAAAAAAGAAATGCAAAAGGTCTGTTCGTCAAAAGCTTTGTAAGTGTGTGTTATATTTTGACTTGTGCTTTTGCAACCATATCAAATCCCGAGCAGTACTATTTCGGTATTCTCGTAATGATTGGTGGCATACTTGGACTGATGGGCGACATATACCTTGATCAGAAGTGGATGTATGAAGGTGACAAGGATGAATATCTGAAAATCGGCTTTATCTGTTTCGGTCTTGGTCACATATTTTATATCTGGGCCCTTTACAAGATTGTTGACCTTGAGCCTTTCCACAGAATTATGCCTGCGTTTATCGGCTTGGCGATTGTTATATTTACCTTGGTTACAGAAAAACCTACCAAACAGAATTATGGCAAATTTAAGCCTTTTGTTTGCGGTTACGGACTTATGCTTGGATACACAACTGCATTATCAATCAGAATTTTCAGACTTACAGGTTACAAGTTTGCTCTTTTCTTTGGTCTTGGCGGTGCATTCTTTGCAATTTCCGATATTATCCTTTCACATATGTACTTCGGAAAAAAGAGTAACAGTTCAGCGTTCTTTACTGCTAATATCATTACCTATTATACAGCGCAGTTCCTTATTGCACTGTCGCCTGCATTCATTGGCATTGAATGATAAGTTTATGCATAAAAATCCACCTGATTGTAGCAGGTGGATTTTTTAGTATGCGATGAAGGTGGGGAGGCGGCTCCGGAAATCGCCGTAGGCGAGTTATGAGGGCGCCTCGCAGAGGCGTCCTCACGCTGAACTGCGTTCAGCGACGGAGCCGCCGCAGCTGAACCAAAACCTCAATTATCACTTCCAGAACTTTGGGCCCGATTAAGGAAGTTATGGAGCAGAAGTAAATTCAAGTTAGGAGTTGCGACAAGCTCTGTGCAAACTTATAATCCTCTCCCGCAGAGATAGTCAGATATGATTTAACCCCCGACACGATGTGTCGGGGGTTTGGTTGTTCTTATCAAATGGAGTTATTCAACAGTTGGAAATTCATTATCTTTACCAAGATAAAACCAAAAGTATCTATAATACTCATTATCCTCTTGAAGAATTTTTAATTTATGCACCTCTACTTCTTCACCGTTAACCAATATAGGCTTATCAGTTGCATCTTTAAAGCAAGAGAAATATATTGTATATCTGCTAAAATTATTCAGCATTAATTGATAACATGTTTTATAGCTTTTGTTATTAACGTAATGGTTATAACTGTCCGACACTAACCCTCTTAAGTTAAATCCCGTATCTCCAAATAACTCTCGTTTGATATAAGCAAAAGATAAACATTCTTCGTTTCCTATTGTTTCAGAAGATAGGCATATGTATCCATTATTAAACTCAGCTGTTGAAAAGGGCTTTTTATCAAGAGTGCCGACAATTCTTTCTTCCTCACTAAGTTTCAAATAAGACAACGATTGAAGATTGTCCGCAACCAACAATAAAACTAAAACTAAGACAACCATAATTGTTTTTTTGGATTTAGTCATATCACCAACTCCTAACTTATTCACGCTCGCCGCAGGGCATTACTTTTGCTAGCGCGCAAAAGTAATCAAAACGCGCTGATTTTATTCTACTTCCGTCTCAAAGCAAACCCAACCGCCCTTGGTGTGTCTTGCCTTAATCTTAAAGCCATACTTGTCAAAAGCGTCGATAACGTCCTGTTCTCTTGTGTCGATGATGCCCGATGTAATAAATACACCGCCATCTTTCATAAACTTCGCAACATCTGCGCAGAACATAATGATAACGTCAGCCACAATATTAGCCACAACAACGTCGAACTTGCCCTCAACCTTATCTGTGAGGTTGCCCTGAAATACAGTATATCTCGGCTCGTAAAGGTCATTCACTGCGCCGTTTTCTTTTGCAGTCTTAACAGCAAGAGCGTCAATATCAACACCCACTGCCTTTTCAGCACCGAGAAGAAGTGATGCAATAGCAAGAATACCGCTTCCGCAACCGATATCAAGCACTGTCACGCCCTCGTGGATGTAATTTTCAAGAGTCTCAAGGCAAAGTCTTGTTGTCTCGTGGGTACCTGTGCCAAACGCAAGACCGGGTTCAATGTTGAGCACTGCCCTGCCCTGAGGGTCAAACTCGTCTTCCCAGGTGGGTCTGATAAGAAGCTTATTGCCGACTGGAATGGGATGAAAATACTGTTTCCAGTTATTCTCCCAGTCTTCGTTTTTGCACTCGTTGAGGATAATCTCATTGTTGATATTCTCGGCAGTGTACCTCTCTCTGAGGAAAGCAACGGCCTCCATAGGATTCTCCTCGGGTGAGATATAGACGTGAACAATCGCCTTGCTTCTGTCTTTTGCCAGGAGGTCTTCGTCGATAAGGTCAATGTGAGCTATCTCCCACGCCTCTTTTTCGAGGTCACGATAATCTTCGATATATATGCCGTAGGGCACAACCATTGAGGCTATGTCACCTGCTTTGTCAACATCTTCAGCATTTACACTGATTTTTACTTCTGTCCAGTCGCTCATTTTTTTAATTCGGAATTCAGAATGCGGAATTCGGAATCGCGTTGAAATGTATTCCGAAAACTGCTTTCTTCCCGCCGATTCTCCTTTCATTGTTTTGTTTGTTTTTTTATTTTATAGTAACTTTCTTTTATTTATATGAAACCCAGCAAGATATTACCTCTGCGGGTAGCATCTATAATTCAGTGAACCGTCCGGCGCAATTCCGAATTCCGAATTCATAATTCCGAATTTAGTTGCAATTCGTCAGAATTGCAACGCTCAGTCCCTCAACCTTAACCTTGTTTTCTTCCACAAAGTTGCCATACAGTGCCTTCGCACCGTACCAATCCTCAGGCAGGTAATAGTCAATCTCGTGCTCGTTTCTGTTGGCAATAACCATAAGCTTGCTGTCGCCGTCATATCTGACATATGCAAGGCAAGACAGCATCTCTGACACCGTCGCATAATGACCTTCCTTAAGGCAAGGTACGCTTTTTCTTATATTGCCGAGAGTCTTGTAGAACTCAAGAAGCTCCTTGTTTTCACTGCCCCAGGGGTAACAGAAACGATTGAATGGGTCTTTATAGCCCTGCATACCGGCTTCGTCTCCGTAATAAAGACAAGGCACACCGGGAAGTGTATACTGAATAGTAGCCGCTATCTTAAGAAGTTTCACACCTCTTTGGAACTCCTCTTCACTTAAGGTTTTTGTGCTTTGCCACTGTCTGTCGCGGTACTCGCAGCTTTCACCTGCAAGGGCAGTTATAGCTCTCATAGTGTCGTGAGTGCCGATATGATTCATCAGCACATCGATAACGCACTTGGGATAATTTTCGAGAATGGTCATAATCTTCGAGGTGAAGCCCTCAACCTTACCGCTTCTGACAAAGCTGATAATAGCATCGGCAAAGGGATAGTTCATAACAGAATCGAGTTCTTCGCCTTGGAAATATTTTCTTCTCTGACCGTAGCTGAACTTATTTGAAGCATCTTCCCAGACTTCACCAAGGACAAGTGCTTCTTGGTTTTCGGCTTTGACAGCCTTTCTGAATTCGTCAAGGAAGATATCGGGCAATTCGTCAGCAACATCGAGTCGCCAACCTCTCACACCGCAGCCCAGCCACTTTCTCGCAATACCCTTTTCGCCTGCAATGAAGTCGATAAACTCAGGGCTTTCCTCAATAACCTCAGGCAGGATGCTTATACCCCACCAGGAGTGATAATCCTCTGGGTGATTTATAAATTTATACCATTTATAATAAGGCGATTCCTTTGACTGATAAGCGCCCACACTGTCATATCTGCCGTATTTGTTGAAGTAGATACTGTCGTCACCCGTGTGGCTGAAAACACCGTCGAGGATAACAGAGATGCCTCTCTCCTTAGCCTTTTTGCAAAGACTTTTCAGGTCTTTTTCAGTGCCGAGTAAGGGGTCAATTTTGCTGTAATCGGCAGTATCATAGCGGTGGTTGCTCTGTGCCTCGAAGATGGGATTGAGATAAATGCAGGTAGCACCGAGACTTTCGATATAGTCGAGCTTTTCTTCTATACCCTTAAGGTCACCCTGAAAATAGTCGTTGTTGAGTACCTTGCCATCTTCTGTAGGTCTCCATTCGGGTTCGCCTGAGATGTCGTTTCTCAGCTTTCTGCCGTGAGGAATATTCTTTTTCTTCTGACCTGAAAAATAGAATCTGTCAGGGAAAATCTGATAGAACATACCACCCTTAAGCCAATCGGGAGTTGTGAAATCTTTAGCATAAACGCTCAGCTGCCAGTCTAAAGTACCGAGAGTGAGATTGCCAAGACAGTCACCGTTGTGACGGATAATCATATTGCCCCAGGGAGTGATGCACTGAAAATGGTAAAAGTAGATACCTGCACTCTCGGCAGTGTACCCTAAAGCCCACCACTCTTCGCCTTCACCCTCCATACTCAGCCAGGAAAAGGGAATATATTTGTAGTCTTCACCGTCTTTTTGATAGCGAGATTCACTCCGCTGCAACTGATGTTTCTCGGCAGAACAACCTTAAAAATAAAGTGTTCGCCCTCACGTGCTGCACCGAATTTTGATTTATGTAATATGTTTCTGGAATTAAAGGGGATATAATCCATATTTTCCTCCGAATTTGGGATAAATATATTTAAATGCGCATAGTTATTACTAAGTTTAACTGATTGGTGGAATAATTATGTTTGTAATATCAATGAAATCTGAAAAACTCAAGAAATATCTCATCATAGCTATAGCCTGCGCCCTTACAACCATTGGCGGTATCATCAGCGTTTCAAGTGAAAGCGCCCCTGCTGCCAACATCGGCGGGGTCAATATGAGAGCATCAACCGCCGAGGAAAGAATTGCTTTTTTCTCACAGTTCGGTTATGAAATTTCAGAAGACCCTTTAGAGGTCAAAGAGGTTGTCATACCCACCGAGTTTGATGAGACATATGAAAATTACAACTCTATTCAGAAATCTCAAGGTCTTGACCTTAGTAAATATAAAGGCAAGCGAGTTAAAATGTGGAGCTACGCCATAAAGAACTACCCGGGTTACGAAAATACCGACGGTACTATCAGGGGCAACATTTTAGTTTATGATGGAGTTGTCGTCGGTGGAGATGTTTCAAATATTGAGTTGGGCGGATTTATGGTGGGATTTGCAAACAGCTAAAGTTTATATGCGGGGCGACACCGGTAGAGGTTAACCCTTCCAGTTCTAACAAAGTCACCCATACCTTTCAGGGACGGCAAATCAAAAACGCAATATTATTCTATTATATAGTCTCTTATTGTATCAAGAAGCGACATTTCCACTATCGCTCTCATATAAAGGCCTTCGGGTCTGTATTCCTCTTCTTCAACTACACCTTCATTCCTGATTCTTGCAGCTACTGCGCCTGCTGCAAAAGGAATGAGAAGTTCAGCTTTTCGTCTTGTAGGCGGTAGCTCTCTGAGTACAGCATCGAGAAGCTCGTCAAAGCCTTTCTGCTCTTTAGCTGAAATCATAACAGTCTTGCCAAAAGTCGGCATAGCATAGATATCGCCCACAAGGTCGCACTTATTCATAACGCTGATGACAGGTTTCCCCTCGCAGCCAAGTTCATTAAGAAGTTTTCTTGTGACCTCAAGATGTTCTGCCGAGTGTTCGTCACTGGCATCGCAGACATTGAGTATAACCGTAGCTTCAGCCGCCTCTTCAAGTGTGGACTTGAAAGCTTCAACCAATTTATGAGGCAGTCGTCTGATAAGACCAACGGTATCAATTAGCATAACCTGTCTGCCGTCAGGGAGAGTCAGACCTCTTGAGGTGGGATCAAGGGTTGCAAAGAGTTTGTTTTCTGCGAGCACCCCTGCATTGGTGAGAGCATTCATAAGAGTCGACTTGCCTGCATTGGTATAACCTACAATTGCAACAGTCTGTACACCATCTTTTTCACGTCTCTTGCGCATCTGATTTCTGCGCTTTTCAAGAGCTTTTAGTTCTTCCTGTAACTTATCGATTCTTCGTCTGATGTGTCTTTTGTCGCTTTCCAGCTTTGTTTCACCGGGACCTCTTGTACCGATACCACCGCCGAGACGAGACAGAGCAATACCCTGACCTGCAAGTCTTGGAAGTGAATACTTAAGCTGAGCAAGTTCAACCTGAAGTTTGCCCTCACTTGTTCTTGCTCTTGCGGCAAATATATCGAGAATGAGCATAGTTCTGTCTATAACTCTCACCTTGGTGAGCTTTTCAAGGTTTCTCTGCTGAGAGGGTGAAAGCTCACTGTCAAATATCAGCAGGTCTACTTCCTGACTTTCGCAAAAAGCGATAATCTCAGCAAGTTTGCCTATACCCACAAAGGTAGCCTTTTCGGGTGCTTCTTTCTTCTGTATTACCTTGCCGACTACCTCTGCACCGGCTGTATGTGCAAGCTCTTCAAGTTCGTCGATAGACACTTCGGCATCAAATTCGCCTGTGTCAACGCTGACGAGAAGGGCATATTCTTTTTTTATTTCGTTTTCGTACATTGTGATTCTCCTTATCGGGAGTATTCTGTCGCAGTTTGTGCGACTTGGCGAGTCTGTGGTGGGCGGCTCCACAGCCGAATTTCATTCGGCTAAGCGACGGCGTCGCTTGAAATCGCTTTCAGCGATTTCGTGGAGCCGCCTTGCAGGCACTACCCTTATTTATCTGTTTTCCCGTCCTCGCCGGACAGGCGTTACTTTTGCCAGCGCCCAAAAGTAACCAAAAGATGCAAATTTTCTTATAACACAATTAACTTTTTCTCGCAAATAGTCAGATTCTCACAGCCGTCTTTTGTGACTACTGCCATATCTTCAATTCTTACACCAAATTCACCGGGCAAATAAATACCGGGCTCAACAGTCACAATATGACCCTCTTCAAGCACAATTTCACCTGTGGGATTAAGTGACGGAAGCTCGTGGATTTCAACACCAACACCGTGACCGAGTCCGTGACCGAAGTAGTCGCCATAGCCTTTGTTTTTAATAATCTCTCTTGAAACAGCGTCAACGTCTTTGCCTTTTATACCTGCTCTCACAGCTTCAAGACCTTTAATCTGTGCCTCGAGAACAGTTTCGTAAACTTCAATTTGTTTGCTTGAAACCTCACCAACAGCCACAGTACGGGTCATATCACTGTGATAAAACTCAGTGATTGCACCGTAGTCCATAGTGATAAAATCACCGCTTTCGATTTTCTTATCTGAGGGCACACCGTGAGGCAGTGAGCTGTTTTTACCGCTGACGGCAATAGTCTCAAAGGAGAGACCGTCTGCACCGTTTTTGAGCATAAAATATTCAAGTTCAAGTGCAATTTCTTTTTCAGTCTTACCCACAGCAATGAAGCCTAAAATATGCTGAAAAGCCTTTTCGGCTATGCGCTGAGCTGTAACAATCTTGCCAATCTCATCCTGATTTTTCACCATACGGATATCACTGATAGTCTTATCAAGATCACCGTCACATATTACATCAATTCCGTCGAAGAGTGCTGTTATTTCATTATATCTTGAAACTGTAACCCTCTCGCTTTCGAGCATAAGAGTCTTTACACCGAGAGCTTTTATTGCAGGCACAAGGCTTTTGCCCATACCTTTGGTTTCGAGAATTTCGTCGCAGGTCTTGATTTTATTACCTGCACCTTCGATATAGCGTGAGTCAGTGAGGAATATCGCTTTCTCCCCTGTTACAACAAGATAACCGTTGGAGGAATGAAATGATGTGAAGTAGCAGATATTTTCTTCGCTCATAATAAGAGCGGCAGCATTTTTTTCTTTAAGATAAGCCTTGAGCTTGTTAATCATCTATAATCAACCTTTCAGTAAATTGGGAATTCAGAATGCGGAATGCGGAATTGCGGACAAGTCCTTTGTGAAATCAAACCATCATCCCGCCGGGTTTACTTTTGTTTTTTTGTTATGGATACCAATAAACTTATAATTTCTTGACAATCCTTGTATATACTATCAAATTGTTGCTTGGTAATATAATCAGTTTCATACAAAAGTTCAAGCCAATAAGCTGTTTCATCAGCCTCTTTTAATGCTATATTAAGTTTGAAATAAAAATCCGCTTTGCTCTGCCCACGCATAGCTTCTCTTGTGTTTGCACCTACACTGGTGCCACTTCGAAGAATTTGTTTTGATAACACATATTCATTTTTATCATATCGGAGCATTTTGTAAAGATTAATTATCCTCACAGCAAAAGCTTTGCTTTTATCTAAAATTATATTATTCACACAAGCACCTCTTTATCATACCTGCATTGCGGAAGTAAAATTTTCTTTTTATCTATTTAGAGCGCAATTCCGAATTCCGCATTCCGAAT
>JAZQZO010000312.1:0-7561 GCA_045634065.1 Acutalibacteraceae bacterium | reverse complement strand
ATTGATACAACATCAACAGATGACAAGATTGTTTTCAACAGAACAGTAGACCTTAAGTCTTCTTGGAAATAAATTTAAGGATCAACTTAAAGGAGTAAATCAAAATGAAAATTGCTTATCGTATTATTACACCGATTCTCGCAATCGGAGCAGTAGTTATGGGCCTTATGCTCAAACTTTTCTATTTTGCTGTTGGCGGTTTGACAGAAGAAATTGCAGCAATCGTAACACTTGCTGAACAGTTCGGCGTAAAGACTAAATATGAGTTTTCTGCAATAGAGATTATTCAGATGCTTATGGGTACAGACCTTAGCGGTGCAACTGTTGAAGAGGGTGCCGAAGCTGCGAAAGTTGGTTTTATGACTCTCGCAGAACCCATCATTCCCCACCTTATTGCTTTTGTAGCGTTCTTTGTTGTTGCTCTTCTTGTATTCCTTGCAGTTGGCGTTCTTGCGGCTATCAAGGACAACAGAAAAGTTGTAATGTTTACATCAGTTGGCGGTCTTGTAATCTGTTTTATCTGCATTGTTATCAGCAAACTCGCTTTTGACAAGATCATCGGCGGCGAAATAAATCTTTCAGATCTTGTAGGTATGTTCTCAGACAGTACCTGGGCACAGCTTTTAGCGGCTGTTGTAACTATTAAGAGTGCAACTCTTTCGGCAGGTTTTTATGCTGTATTCGGTATGTACATTCTTATTATCTTCTGGACAGTCCTCGCAAATATGCTTATCAAGACACCTATTCAGATTGAAAAGAAGCACAGAAGAAAGAAGCCTCTTCCCAGACCCTCAGCTATTCTTAAAAGATAATAAATCAATATTAAAGGGACGCGAATTTATTTTCGCGTCTCTTTAATTTATCTCCATCGAGATAGTACGCAAAAGACTCAAAAAAGAACGCTCACGAGGAGCGTTCTTTTAAATCAATATGCAACCTTTTTATATCCGCTAGGCACTTTGAAAAGTGAAGTTGATGGAGTATCGGCAATTTTACTGATCTTGAAAGTTTCTGTGCTGCCGTCAGCATAGGTCACGGTGAGAGCCGTGATTTTCTCATCAATAAAGTAGTAGGTTTTGTTTATACCCAACTCTTTGTCCTTGTAAGATTCAGCGATACCTGTCTTGCCGGAATAAATAGCGGTCTTTGCAGTTACACTTTTTGCTGTGGACATATCAAGAACATAGTTCATAACTACAGCACTGTAAGCGACAACACTTGCAGAATAGTCGTCTAAAACAGAATAGGTTTTCTTATCGTCGAAAATAAGATATACAGTTTCTTTATCGACATCGATAAGATACCAGAAATCTCTCATCACCTTGTTGTTTTTGTAATCATACTTTACATAGAGCTTATTGCCTTTGACAGCTAAAGTGTAATCAAATTTATAACCGTCACTGTCTGCCATATTGCTGACTTTTACACTCCAGTCGCCGTCGGTAAAGTTCTTTTTAAGATTTACAACCCTTGACGCTTTGACTGTTTTGCTCTTGGTAGTAACTGTAACAGTATCGCTGTAGGTACCCCAGGTAGTCTTGCCGTTTGCCTGGAAATAAGCTCTGACTTTGAACTGATATTTGGTGGAAGCTTCAAGACCTGTCACTTTATATGTAGTTTTCTTAATTCCCTTGTAATAAGTCCACTTGTTATTCTTCAGCACATAAACTCTGTATCCTGTCGCATCTTCAACCTTGTTCCATTTGAGGGTAACATCAGAGTTTGTTGCAGTTTTTGATGTGATTTTTGCTTTTGTGAAGTCGGCAGCTATAGCTCCTTTTGTATAAAGATCACTGAACACTGTTCCTAGAGAACCTTTTGCAAATGCTTTTATACCAAAAATATAATTAGTTCCGGCCTTGGTACCTTGTTTATAAAGATATTCCAGTGTGTCTGCATTTCTGATATCAATAATCTTAGTCCATTTGCCGTTTGTTTTTATATACAGTCTGTAACCTGTAGCTCCTTTCACCTTATTCCAGGTGAGTTTCATTCCGTCCTTGGTAGACTTAACGCTGAGAGCTGTCCAATGCACAGTATTGTCTGTCGGCAGGGTTGCCACTTTCATTTCTTCACTGTAATATTTGACGTCATCAATTATAATATAAGATTTTACACCTATATCATATTCGCTGTTAAGGGCAAGGTTTTCAATTTTCAGCATATTACCGCCGGTTTCACCTTGATATACCCACTGATCATCTACCTTCAGAAATACTTCATATCCGTTAACTCCGTCTACAAGCTCCCACTGTACCCATATATGATCAAAATCGTTACTTCTGAGCAGTACTTCTGTAGGAGCTTCGGGCAATACTATCTCAGGCTTTTCAGGTTCGGTTGGATCTGTTGGCTCAGCCGGGTCTGTTGGTGTGTCAGGTTCTGACGGATCTGTAACATCCGGCTGGGTAGTTGTTTCTTCACTTGGTGTTTCTTCAGGTAGGGTCGTGGTTTCCTCTTGAATGTTAGTCGTTGGCTCGGTGATGTCATTTTCTGTTGCATAAGCGTTTGCACTAAGTGCCATAATAAAAATCATCAACAAGCATATAATTTTTGCAAATTTCTTCATAAACATTTCTCCTTGTTTGTTTTATTTTAATTCAATTATAATTTTTTTGGAAGCTATTGTCAACCTACTCACCGAAATGTAATTATTTGGATGTTTGAGACTTCCGATAAACTTCTCCCAAAAGCACTATACGGTCACCGTTTTTATTCTTTCTATAAACAGCCTTATAATCTTTTCCTGTAATATCATTGAGAGTTATAGTTTTACCGGTAATTTTCCATATACCACAACACCCGTCAAAAATGCTATCGCAGAACCACAATTTATCTTCGGTAAGTTTCAGACATACTTCTCTATCGTTATACCATTCACCTGTTACGTTCTTTTCATCAACATTAAACTCCTTTATGAATATAACAAAAACTATTATTGAAAAAATTATAATTAAAATTTTTAAGTTCCTTTTCATAAGCCTCTCTTTTCCTTTTCTGTATACTTGAAAGACCTTGTTCTTATATACAGTATAGTCATTTTTATGACCATTGTCAAGAGTAAAGTATAACAGTATCATTAAATTGGTGATTGAAATGATTAAGTATACTCCTTTTTGGAACACCTTAAAAGAAAAAGGTGAAAGCACATATACACTTATTAATAAATATGGCATAAGCAGTGCAACTATTGACCGTATAAGAAAAGGAGAAGGTATCACTACACATAAAGTCGGAGACTTGTGCAGAATTCTCAACTGTAAAGTAGAAGATATAATTGTTTATGAACACGATGAATAAGAGCTTCCATTTGGGAGCTCTATTTACTTTCTTGGCAGGCGCGGCGGCTCCATTAAATCGCAAAGCGATTTAACGGCTGCAAAGCCGCCCACCCGAACGCAGTTCGGGTATGGAGCCGCCTCTCATCTTCACCGCAAACTTACACGCGTACAAAAAAAGCCGAGCTGAAATTAATCAACTCGGCTTCTTTATTATCTTTCACTGTAAGTTATTCTTTGACTTACAACTTCATTTAAATAAATATGTATCAGTAGATCTACTAATTACTGCTTAGCACCGTTATCAAATTTTTCAAGAACCTTAACACTTGCTGCGAAGCAATCTGCAAGACACTTCTTGTTGAGTGCATCGGGTGTATCAAGTCTTGTGTGATAGAAATCAGGAAGTGCGTGGTTAAGTGCAGTAAGACCTGCTGAACGTAAACCTGCCTGCGCAAATGCTGCGGAGTCTGTTGCACCGCCAAGAGGAGGCACAGCGCCCTTCTTACAAGCAATGCCAAGTTCCTGGCATGATTCGTAGAATAAATCACAAACATCCTTATCTGCTTTTACTGTGGAGTTAAGGTCACGGTAGTTAACCATAAGATGTTCTGACTGAGCAATGCCGTCATATGCATAAATAAATGTCGGCACATCTTTCATTTCTTCAGCGTGAGCTTCACACCAAGCCATAGCACCGCGAAGACCGGCTTCTTCTGAACCTGATAAAATAACACCAACTTCTGTGTTTTCAAATTCAATACCTTCATCTTTGAGGAGCTTAAGGATAGCCATACCCATATAACAACCTGTAAGGTTATCGTTAGCACCGTCAACAATTTTCTTCTTGTTCCACATAAAGTAAAAACCGAACCAGAAAGGCGCAAATACAAGACCGATAAGGCCGAGCTTTGTTGCAAGCTCATCGCTCATTGCCCCGGCGAGACGTGCAATAGCAAGACCGAGTACATAAAAAGCACCTATAAAGCATATAACCATATGTGCATCGAAACCAAGATATGTAAACATATACTTGAAAGGCCATTCCCAAGCTGCATCCGGGTGACCGTTGAATATGATTCTACGCTTTACTTCACCTGTGGGCTTTTTGAAACCGGCAACATTGTGACCTGTCTCTTCCTTGAAGAATCTGTCAACAACCTTTTTGTAAAGACCGAACTGAAGCACACAAAGAAGAAGACCGAGGAATATAAATACGATTGAAAGTGCAGGTACAAAGAAAAATGAAATTAAAGCAAGGAAACAACAAGTGATTGTAAAGTAAATCCAACCATAGAAAGAACCGGGATTTTCTTTGAAACTGTCAACATAAACACGGTCACATCCATATTCTTTCATTTGTTTTGCAGCATATTCGCAAGCCTGATGTTCACCTTTAGAGCCTGGGCCACGCTTTTCAAACTTGTTGCAGATATGAGTAATTTCATCAACCATATACTGTGCAGCAACATCTTTTTTGTCAATGAGTTTTTTTAGGTCCATAATACCTTCTCCTATTCTTTATCAATAATGTCCTTAGTTTATCACATTTACTTAAAAATTTCAACAACTATTTACAAAATATTGATAAATAAATATTTTATTCACTTATAAAAAAAGGCTGTCCCCCTAAGGAAACAGCCGATTGTTATTTAGTCTGTTATTTTTTTAAAAGTTCATCAAGTGAAAGTTCACCGCTGAAAAGTTTTGCTATAAAATTAAACACAGCTGTAAGAAAACGCATAAAGCTGACGAGGGCGTTATCTTCAGGCTTTTTATAGTCTTCGTCAGGAGTCACTTCTTTCATCCCGGTGTTATTATCCATAAACTGAGGATATACATCCTGATTTGAAACGTCGTAGTCATTATTCATAATTACTAAGCTGACGGGTTCAATTGAACCCCAATGATTATGATGAAGATTCTTTATGTACCAAGTATTTTCAGGGAGCAAGCCTGTGGAAGCATCAATCTTATGGTCAGGTGAAAGATACTTTAAGTTTTCTTCTGTGATGGTTGCGATATAGTCATCGCTAAGAGTATCACCGTAATTTGCAGAAGTTGCACCGAAGGTCTGTCTGGGGATAGGTGTATCACCGTCACTCTGAACAGCTGCACCCTTATAAATAGGATATTCAGGGAAGTTATATTTTGCAAAGATGTTATATCTTACACCCTTACTCATCATTTCTTTGACAGTACTAATACGATTAACCTGAACATTTTCATAGTAATCTCTGATCTTTTCGATAAGACCTGCATACTCATCCTTGCAGTCTGCGAAAATGAAATTAATGGCCTTATCGAGATTACCCTCTGTTACCATAGTCCAATATGACGGCCAGGAAGCAAATGAGTCTCTGAGAAGAGGAGGAAGCAGATCACTCTTTATTCTGTCCACAAGAAGATCAATTTTATCTGCTGTGAAGCCTAATACCTGAGCGTGATTAAAGAGCTCAATGAGTGTGGTAATAAGACTTGCAACAGCCTTGTCTTCAATGAGATCTTCGTTTTCGATAAACCAATTTGCAAAATTATCAACTGCCTCGGGATCAAGATAAATTTCACCTGTATAAATAGCTGTCATAAAATCAATGCCATCTATTGACGGTGCAAAGTAAGCAATATCATCAATATGTGCTACAGCGTGTTCTTTGTGTGTTTCAACATAGGCTGCAATAACGTTTGCACCATAGCAACGACCTACAAGATTCACCTTTTCCTTGCCTGTAGCGACAAGAACTCTATCAATATAAGCAGCAAGTTCTTCACCTGTTATCATAGGGCTGATGCGCCAGTCGTACCAGAAACGATAGTCCCAGATACCGTATCCGCTTGTTTTTTCTTCTACATATACTGTGGAAGAATGATTTTTAGGCTTTGAACCGTTGCTCGCTTCACCGTTTTTATCAAGAGCAGAGTCCCCGTAAATACCGATAAAAATATCGTGGAATTTGCCGGCCCAGGTCTTGTAGTCATCGGATATCATACCGAAAAGAAATTCTTTGATAAGATCTTTGCCGTGTTCTTCAAGAACAGCTTCAAGATCAATGCTGAAGTCTGAAACTTTTTTGTCACCGCAGTAGATATCGTTAGTCTGAGCACCGGTTACGTAGATAGTGGGATATTCTTCATATGCCGCCGTCGCGGGTAAGGCTATAGAAAAGACCATAACAACCGCAAGAATGACAGAGATAATCTTTTTAGTTTTCTTTAACATTCTGATTCCTCCAAATTCTGTTATATTTAAAATTATACATCACTTGTATACAATTTTCAACTATTTTTATAAATTGCCACAATAGTGTTGATTTTTGTTTTATTTTCCCGTTTTGCCAAAACCACCTACCTTTTACATTATATGATTAAAAAAATTATGCAAACTGTATTTACAATTACGCGCTAAAGTGGTAATATAGTAAACGGTAATCTTATTTTATTGCTAGAAAAGAGATTTAGGAGGAAATAAATATGGCTAGAAAAAAGAAAACCATGGACGGTAATAATGCCGCTGCTCACGTGTCGTATGCGTTCACAGAAGTTGCAGGCATTTACCCTATTACACCGTCAAGCCCGATGGCAGACTATGTTGATCAGTGGTCAGCACAGGGGTTAAAAAATATTTTCGGTACAAGAGTAAACGTTGTTGAAATGCAGTCAGAAGCAGGTGCCGCAGGTACTGTTCACGGCTCACTCGCAGCAGGTGCTCTCACCACAACCTACACAGCTTCACAGGGTCTTCTTCTTATGATTCCCAATATGTATAAAATAGCAGGTGAACTTCTCCCCAGCGTTTTCCACGTATCAGCTCGTTGTGTAGCATCACACGCACTTAATATTTTCGGCGACCATTCAGACGTTTATGCTTGTCGTCAGACAGGTTTCGCAATGCTTGCTGAAACAAATACACAGGAAGTTATGGACCTTGGTGCTGTTGCTCATCTCGCAACAATCAAGAGCCGTGTACCTTTCCTCAATTTCTTTGACGGTTTCCGTACATCACACGAACTTCAGAAAATTGAAGTCTGGGATTTTGACGATCTTAAAGATATGTGTGATATGGATGCTGTTGAAGCATTCAGAAAAAGAGCTCTTAACCCGGAACGCCCCGTTATGCGCGGTTCACACGAAAACGATGATATCTTCTTCCAGAACAGAGAAGCTTGCAACAAATATTACGATGCAGTTCCCGAAATCGTTGAAGAATATATGGGCAAGGTTAATGCTAAGCTCGGCACAAACTATCAGCTCTTCAACTACTACGGTGCTCCCGATGCTGAAAA
>JAZQZO010000311.1:0-7999 GCA_045634065.1 Acutalibacteraceae bacterium | reverse complement strand
ACATATTGATATATGCTAAGGTTTTTGCATCTGTCATGTGTATCCTCCTTTATGTAAGTATCCGCTCACAAATTCGCGTGGCGATACCCATAGTTATACGCATCTATTTTAACAAAAAACGCCATTTATGTCAATGCTTTCATCGCATTAAAACGCAACAAAATCCGCCCCTTGCAGCTTTTTATCGGGACGCGTCGCACAAAAGCAAAAACGGCAGGTTTTATCCCGCCGTTTGAAGTTTGTATTCTTATTCCCTTAGTCAAAACCAATGGTTTTGACAGCTTCCACCCCGAGGGAGCCAAATTGCCTATTTTGCACAGACTCTTATCTCTCACTTTGAGGGAGGTGTCACGAAGTGACAAAGGGAGCAACCTCTCCGTCAGTCCCCGCGGACTGACAGAGAGGTCAAAAAAGGCTCCCCTGAAAGGGGAGCTGGCAAAATCGTAGATTTTGACTGAGAGGTTTTGTCTGATAAATTATTTCTTGAACCAACTCAGAATTAAATCAAAGAAAGATTTGATTAAATCAAAAATCTTTGAGAAGAAATCACTCTTACCTTCTTCCTGAGGCTCGTCAGGTGTTGTAGGCTCAGCAGGCTTTTCATATTCATAACCACAATCATAATCGCACTTGCAGTCGCCGTCATCATCCTTGTGACCGTAAGCGTTTACATAATTACCAACTAAGCTGTCACCGCAATCACAAATGTAAGTTGTATAGCCGTCTTCTGTGCAAGTAGCTGCAGTTACAATCTTATTATAAGTATGAGCTATCTTAGCAACAGCTTCAGTATAAGTGTCACCACATTCGCAAGTGAATGTTTCTACACCCTCTGTTTTGTGAGTGGGCTGAGTTGTGATTTCTGATGTGTATTTGTGTGCTGTTGTTTTCTCAATAGCTTCAGTGTATGTATCACCGCACTCGCAGGTAAAGGTTTTCTCACCGTCTGCAAGGTGAGTAGCAGGAGTTGTAATTTCCGATGTGTAGCTGTGTTCTGTTATTTTTGCAATAGTTTCAGTATATGTATCACCGCACTCACAGGTAAAGGTTTTCTCGCCATCTGCAAGGTGAGTAGCAGGAGTTGTGATTTCTGATGTGTACTCGTGATGGTGAATTAAATCCTCGGGTAAAACAAGATCAACATCGCGAAGCTCAGGATAGGGATAATCTGCTCTGCCGTCCATTGTCCATACTGTGTCAAAATCCCAGCCTTGATACATAGACTTAAGCTTCATCTGAGCAGGAGTAAGTGATGTCGCACCTGTTGAGTCACTGCCAACACCTGCAAGATAATAGCATTTAGTTGCAGTTCCATTTGATATTGCATAATTATAATACCCACTTACTGTGCCCACATTATAGGAATATGAGCAAGCTATATTATACCCTATACCAGCAGCATTACGATAGTAGGAACTTGAGGCTATTGCCACTATTTCGCCTGTATTATAACAATTTGATATTGTTCCGTCACTGTCAGAATCTGAATTTGCACCTATACCAGCTGCATAAGAATAAGTGTAATTTATTTTCTGAGATGTTATATTGCCAGTATTGATGCAATTTTTAATATCGCCATAATTAAGACCGCTTATACCAGCTACACATACGCCACCCACATAATTATAATGATAGGTTTCGGGGACATTATAACAACCGTAAAGATCTTTTGTATTTATACAATTAGATATAGTACCATTATTATAGCCTGTTATGCCTCCAACCTCTACATAAGTGCCTCTTTCACTTTTCTTACTTACAAATATTTCTACTTTATTGATGCAATTGTCTATTGTACCCGTACTATTATAACCTGCTATACCACCTGCATAAATATTATTTTCAGTGTCTACCGGAGAATAAATGCTACCTTCAACGGTAAGATTTTTTACAGTGCCGGTCACTCTAGAAAATAAACCTAAATACAAATAGCTTGTGCCTGACGGAACTGTATTAACTTCAATTCTCATACCTTTGACAGTATATCCGTTACCGTCAAATATACCTGAAAAACTTTTGCCACCATAAATATCGTCGCTGCCGATGGGGTTCCAGCCGTTACCGTAAAAGTCCCAGTCGCCGCCTTCGGCTGTTGCCTCAGTTAGGTCGATGTCATTCATAAGAATGTAGTTTGCTGTAAGGTCATTTCTGATACAATAGAGATCTTCTATTGTATAAACGCCCACATAACCCTCAGGAACTTCTGTGAGATGTCCTGTTGTATTTGTTTCGGCAAAGCTCACCATTGAAAAACAACCTAAGCTCAGAGCAAGCACCAAAACAAGTGATAAAATCCTTTTCATTGCTTTTTTCCTCCAATTTATTTAAAGTAATTATAATTATACTTAATAAATTGAGTATAGTCAAGAGTTTAAGTATGATAATATTAAATTGGTGATAAAAATGATTTCATACAAACCATTTTATGAGACCCTATTAAAAAAAGGTGTTACTGAATACAACCTGATTTTCAAGCAAGGCTTTTCAGCTAACACTCTGCACAGGATGAAAAAAGGCGAAGCAATAAACACCAAAACTCTTGACGCCCTATGTTACGCCCTTGATTGTCAGGTCAGCGATATAATTAAATTTGAAAAAGATTAACACCCGAAACTAACGTTACAGTTTCGGGTGTTTTTTAGTCGGAAGCCTAGGAGCAATCCGTAGGGACACAGCGTGCTGTGTCCGCTAAAACCCAACAGTCACTGTAGCGCAGGCGAATCGCCTGCTTAGTCACCTACAATCTATAATCAACCCAAGTAGCCCACGGGGCTACGCTACAGCCTCTCCTTTTAGGAGAGGTGGCAGGCGCAGCCTGACGGAGAGGTCACTCCATCTGTGTTACTCAACTCCTAACTCCTAACTTTTCTACACCCCCGCGGTCACAAAACAAAAAAAGACGCGAGTTTCACCCGCGTCCCAAAAGCATAAACTTTTTTATATCGTCCTCGCCAGACAGGCGTTACTTTTTGCTGGCGCACAAAAAGTAACCAAAAACGCGCTATTATCAGCCTTTAAGCACTTCCTTATACATCTTGATATATTCATTTGCGCTCTTGCCCCAGCTGAAGTCGGAGTTCATAGCTCTTTCAACAAGAACATCCCAGTTAGCTTTATCCCAATATGCACCAAGACCTCTTCTGATAGCCCCAAGCATATCGTGAGCTTTGTATGTCTTGAATGTGAAGCCGTTACCCTGACCGTCACCGCTGTCTGTGATAGAGTCGCGAAGACCGCCTGTCTCTCTGACGATGGGTACTGAACCGTATCTGAGAGCAACCATCTGCGACAGACCGCAAGGTTCACTCTTTGAGGGCATAAGGAACAGGTCCGAACCTGCATAAACCTTTCTTGCAAGTGCAGGAATAAAGCCTACTGTTACTGCAAGTTTGTCGGGGTACTTAGCCTGCATCTCTTTGAAGAAGTTTTCGTACTGCCAGTCACCTGAACCGAGTACTGCAACCTGAACATCAGTTGTGTAAAGAAGCTCATCAAGTATACCCTTGATAAGGTCAAGACCTTTGTGTGAAACAAGACGGCTTACAAGACCGATAATAGGTGTGTCTGCCTTTTCGGGAAGACCCATTGCTTTCTGAAGGTCTTTCTTGTTTTCAGCCTTGCCTAATTTTACGTCTTTAACGGTGTAATTCTTGATGATAGCCTTGTCTGTTTCGGGGTTATAGTTGTCAACGTCGATACCGTTGAGAATACCCTGAAGCTTCCACTGACGCTCGCGAAGAATTGTGTCAAGACCGTGGCTGTACCAAGGATCAAGAATTTCACCTGCATATGAGGGTGATACAGTTGTAACTTTATTAGCACACTCTATAGCACCTTTCATAAAGTTAACATCACCGTCGTATTCAACAACTGAAGTATCAGCAGGGTTAAGGCCGATAACATCGTTAACAAGCTCCATACCGTAGGTACCCTGATACTGAATGTTGTGAATTGTGAAAACAGTCTTGATGCCCTGGTACCAGGGATCCTTGCTGTAAAGTGTTGTATAGAATACGGGTGTGAGTGCTGACTGCCAGTCATTGCAGTGAATGATGTCGGGCTTAAAGTCAACCACGGGAAGAATTTCAAGAACCGCACGAGCGAAGAATGTGAATCTTTCTGCATCGTCATAGTGACCGTAGATTGTGTCACGCTTGAAATAGTACTGATTATCGATGAAGTAGTAAATTACACCTTCGTGCTTTGCCTGGAAGATACCGCAATACTGTCTTCTCCAGGCTACAGGTACCGAAATATTGGTAATGAAGGTCATCTTATCTTTAAGCTCCTGTTTGATCGTGTCATACAGAGGCATTACCACACGGCAACCGATAAGTCTCTTTCTAAGTGCCTGAGGCAGTGAGCCGGCAACATCACCGAGTCCGCCACTGGCCATAAAAGGAAGAGCTTCACTTGCTACATATAAAACTTTCATTTGTGTTAATCTCCTGTGAAAAAAATTTGTGCTTAACCAAACTTATACGGTAATATTCTTACCGATATAAATGGGATAGCTATCTGCACCGCTTAGTTCTCTGCCGGGTTTGATAACAACCTGCTTGTCGAGAATAGCGCAGTTAACTTTTGCATTCTGGCTGATGTATGAATCCTGCATAACGATTGAGTTCTTTACAACAGCGCCTTCAGCTACATAAACACCTCTGAAGAGGATTGAATTTTCAACTGTACCCTTGATGATACAACCATCAGCCACAAGGCTGTTTGAAGCCTTTGAGCACACACCGTAGATGGCAGGCATATCATCGCGTACCTTTGTGTAAACGGGAAGATCTTTTGCAAAGAGATTTTTGTATTCGCCTGTAAGAAGACCCATACTGATATCATAGTAGCTCTGAAGTGAGTCGATGGTTCTTGCATAGCCTTCAACCTTATAGCCCTTGATGTTGAGAGCATCAACATTCTTGCTGATAACATCTCTTTCGAAGCTTTCGTCACCCTGACCCATAGCATCGTGAATGAGTCTTTCGAGAAGCACTCTGCTGAGAACCATAATATTCAGAGAATAGTTAACAGCTGTGTCACCTGTTTCACCAACGATAACCTTTGTAATCTTGTCGCCGTCAAGTTCGAAGCTCATCATATCTGCGAGCTTTGGAGCAACGCCACGCTTATAAGCGATTGTGATATCTGCACCACCCTTGATGTGTTCATCGATGATCTTATCATAATCAAGGTTGCAAACTACATTACAGTCTGAAAGAAGAACGTAGTCCTTGCCTGACTCTGAGATGTAGTGAAGCATACCGCTGAGAGCTTCAAGTCTGCTCTTATAAACTCCACCTGAACCTGTAAGGTTGAAAGGAGGAAGAATTGTCATACCGTCACGTTTTCTTGAAAGGTCCCAAGCTTTACCTGAACCGATGTGATCCATAAGTGACTGATAGTTTGCCTTTGTGCTGATACCAACCTTAGCGATACCGCCGTTAACCATATTTGAAAGAACGAAGTCGATAAGTCTGTATCTGCCTGCGAAAGGCACTGAGCCCATAGTACGAACGCTTGTAAGTTCGCTCAGGCAATCATCATAAACGTTTGAATAAATAATGCCTAATACATTCGGAGTTGCCATTTATTTGTCCTCCTTTACATCTGTGTCAATCATTTCCTTAGCCTTGACTTTAGCATTCTTGCCGATAGTTACCTTTTCACCGATAACTGTTACGCCCCAAGCCTCAAGGTTATCGATTTCTTCGGGGCTTTCACCGATGTGTGCGCCCTCTTCGATAACTGCGTTTTCTGCAACAATTGCATATTCAACAATTGCACCTGACTTGATAGTTGTGCCGGGCATAATGATTGAATATCTTACTTTCGCGCCTTCTTCTATTGTTACATTTGAGAAGAGGATTGAATAGTCAACACCGCCGTCAATACAGCAACCTTCGCCAATCATTGAGTTTTCAACCTTAGCTTTATCTGAGATAAAGTGAGGGGGAGCGATGGGATTTCTTGAATAAATCTTCCAACTGTCATCTGAAAGATCAAGGTCAACTTTGGGATTGAGAAGGTCAAGGTTAGCTTCCCAGAGGCTGTCGATAGTACCAACATCTTTCCAGTAGCCTTCAAACTTATAAGCGAACATTCTCTCGCCATTTTCGTGCATTGCGGGAATTACGTCGTGACCGAAGTCGTTACCTGAATCGGGGTTGTTTTCATCGTCGATAAGATATTGGCGAAGTTTTGACCAGGTGAAGATATAAACGCCCATTGAAGCCTTGTTGCTCTTGGGATTCTTGGGTTTTTCTTCAAATTCGCTGATTGAACCGTCATCGTTTACGAACATAAGACCGAAACGTGATGCTTCTTCCCAGGGTACTTCAAGCATAGCGATGGTGCAAGCTGCATCCTTTGCCTTGTGATATTCGAGCATCTTGTTATAGTCCATCTTGTAGATATGGTCACCTGAGAGAACAGCAACATATTCAGGATTATAACGGTCGATGAAGTGGATATTCTGATAGATAGCGTTGGCTGTACCCTTGTACCATTCTGTACCCTTAATCTGCTGATAGGGTGAAAGGATATGTACGCCACCGTAGGAACGGTCTAAGTCCCAGGGACTGCCGTTTCCGATGTAGTCGTTGAGTTCAAGCGGCTGATACTGGGTGAGCACACCAACAGTCTCAATACCTGAGTTGATGCAGTTTGAAAGCGGGAAGTCAATGATACGGTACTTACCGCCGTAGGGAACTGCGGGCTTCGCGATGTTTTTTGTGAGTATACCAAGTCTGCTACCCTGGCCACCGGCGAGGAGCATTGCAAGGCACTCTGTTTTCTTTACCATAGTTATTTCCTCCGTTTCTGGAATAGTTTATTTGAATTGTTTTATTTCGCTTATTTCTTTTTAGCTTTCTTTGCCTTGTTTTCGGCAACGAGCTTTTCGAGTTCTGTTGCAGGTTCTTCGGACTCTGCCGCTTTCTCGGGATTGGCCGCTTTTTTTACTTGAGTTTTTGCCTTTTCTTTCTTCGGTACAACCGCCTTTTCGTCTGCAGGCGGTGTAACTTTTTCAATCTTTATATCTGCAACCTTTGAAGCCTTAGCTTTTTTCTCAATCTTCGGAGCTTCTGCTTTTAATTCGAGTGATTTTTCAGCCTTTGAAGCTTCTTGCTTTTTAGCCTTGGACTTTTTTGCAGGCTTAGGCTTTCTCTTAAGGAGAATAAACGACAGACCTGGAAGATTCATTGTGATATTATTTTCAAAGCCGTGCATCGGGCCCTTCTTTGAAGTCACCTTCGTCTTTGTACCCAGACCGTCACCGCCGAAAGCTGTGTCATCTGAATTCATAAGCACTTCATATACACCCTCAAATTCAACACCGAAAGAGTAGTTCTCTCTCATAACGGGAGTGAAGTTGCAGACAGCAACGATTTCGTCGCCCTTCTTGTCTCTTCTTGAGAATGCGATTACACTGTTGTCCTTATCATCGCTGACAAACCACTTGAAGCCTTCCCAGCTATAGTCGATTTGCCAGAACGCAGGGTACTTGACATAAAGCTCGTTAAGTTTTTTCACATAAGCCTTAAGCTGTCTGTGCTTTTCATAATCGAGAAGAAGCCAATCAAGACCTGTATCGTATTTCCACTCTATAAACTGACCGAATTCCTGGCCCATAAATGTGAGCTTCTTACCCGGGTGAGTCATAAGATAACCGAGGAATGAACGGATGCCGCGGAATTTGTCATCATATTCACCGGGCATTTTGCCTATAAGTGAGCACTTGCCGTGTACAACCTCATCGTGAGAAATAGGAAGAATGAAGTTTTCTGAGAAAGCATAGAAGAATGAGAAAGTAAGAAGATTGTGATTATACTTTCTTGAAAGACCGTCCATTGAGAAATATCTCAAGGCGTCATTCATCCAGCCCATATTCCACTTAAAGTTAAATCCGAGACCGCCGATGTCAACAGGCTTTGAAACCAAAGGCCATGCTGTACTTTCTTCGGCAATCATAAGGGCATGAGGGAATTCTCTGAAGATG
>JAZQZO010000310.1:0-2649 GCA_045634065.1 Acutalibacteraceae bacterium | reverse complement strand
TGAGCCTGTTTATTTCGATGCAGGCGATACTATATATGTAATGGATCAGATCGGCGACCGAAACACAGATATAGATTGGATTGACGAAATACTCTTGAAAAAAGCAATCAATGATTTAGGTGAACGTGAAAAAAATATCCTTTCTCTCAGATTTATGAACGGACTTACTCAAACCGAAGTGGCAAAAGAAATCGGCATTTCTCAGGCTCAGGTATCGCGTCTTGAAAAGGGAGCGTTAGAAAAGATAAAAAGTCACAGAAAAATTATCATATAATTAGATAAATGAATTTGTTTTAAATGTTACAACACTTTTAAGTTTGAAACAATTATTTAACATTTATATTGACTATGATAAGAATATATGATATTATTCTAATGGTTGTTAAAAACTGAATAATTTATAATTATTTTGGAGGCAAAAAATGAAAAAAATTATGAAAAAAACTCTTGCAACTCTTCTTGCAATCGTTATGATTTCAAGCACTTTTGTATGTTTTGCAGCAGAGCTCAACCAGGATGCAGTTAATAAACATTACGGCCAGTACAAGAATTATCTTCTTCTTGGCGACAGCGTAGCCAGCGGTTATCGTGATCAGATGTCAGATAACGACTATGATTACAACAAGACCTACAACCACACAACTTATTACAGAGTTCCCGGTTCATATGCTGACGTTCTTGCAAACGCAATTATCGAAGACGGTTCAATGAAGGCTCTTGCAGCTCCCGGCTTCAGAACAATTGAAATGCGTTATATGCTCGAAGATGATTATGCAGCAGAATGCGATAATGCCTATCTCTTCCACCCCTCACAGCTTTATGTTTATGATGACCTGACTTGTGAATGCCACGGTGGTGAAAAATTACTTCCCGGAGCTGAACACTTCAGAGAAGACTTCAAGAAATCAATTGCTGAAGCAGATCTTATTTCTCTCGGCATCGGCGGTAACGACTGGGGTGCATATCTCACTTGGGTAGTTGCTGACATTCTTGAAGCTGAACACGTAGGCGACAAATATATCGCTGAAGTTAAAGAAATTCTTGAAAAGAGCACAATGGACATTTCAACAATCGAAAAGGTCGTTGAAATTGCACACCTTGCAGGCGCTCTTCGTCCTCTTGCAGAAACTCTCCCCAAAACTCTTGAAGAAGGTCTCAGCACTTTCTATAATAACTGGAATGCTATGATCCAGGATATCTATGACCTCAATCCCGATGTTACACTTATGGTACTCGGTATGAGCGATAACGGCATTAAAGGTAAGCATTTCGACTACAATGGCGTTGAGGGTGAAGTTATCGAAAGCGGTACAGAAGATGATCCCGCAAAGGCAGCAGTTATGTCTACTATCATAGATTTCATTATGGGCGTTGGTAACGGTCCTATGATCGAAGGTGCTAAGAAGTTCGGTTACATATACGTTGATACAGACGGCACAACATACGTTGACAGCCATCCCGATGCTGCCGGTCACGTATTTATTGCTAACAAGATTATCGAAGCTCTCCCCGATCCTGAAATCTCAAAGATGTTTGACGATGTTACACCCGGCCACAAGTACTATAAAGAAATCGAATATGTTGTTGCAAACGGCATTATGAAGGGTACTGCACCCAAAACTTTCGGTGCAGATGACGCACTCACTAAGGGTCAGCTTGCTGAAGCTCTCAATGTTATGTACGGCTCAGAAAATGCAACTGACAGCACTGATGAAGTTTCAGTAATCAGCTTCGCATTCACTCTCTTCGGTGGTGCCGGTGAAAAAGGCTTTGCAGGTTTCTTCAAAACATTAGCTCTCGCACTCAGCGTTATCTCAGATCACGGCTTCAATATTACCGGTGATATCACAAGAGCCGCTGCTGCAAAATATCTCAAAACTTTCTGCGAAATCTAAAATCAAATTAATTATAAGATGCACATCAACAGGTGTGCATCTTATTTGTTGTATATAATAATTAACAAAAATTTGAATAACACTTGCTCTATAAACTATATTGTGCTAAAATTATTTTATGTATTCGTACATATTTATAAGCAAAATTTTATAAGGAGAATTAAGATGACAGCAAAAACAGATCCAAAGTATGAAGCACTGTTTACACCTTGGAAAATCGGTAATGTCGAAATCAAAAACAGAATTGTAATGTGCCCTATGGGTGGTACTTCACTTTTCGGTTGGTTTGAACTCACAGGTTGCGGTTTTGATAAAGAAGCTGCAAAACTTTTCCTTGAGCGTGCAAATAACAATGTTGGCCTTATTATCCCCGGTATCGCACCTCTTCGTGACACATTCTGGGGCAAATGGCTTTGGCAGAATCCTAAAATGTTCGATGAACTTAAAGTATTTATGGACGAAATCCATAAGACCGGTGCAAAACTTTTCATTCAGCTCACAGCCGGTATGGGTCGCTCCTGGGCTATCACTGAGCTTGTAGGACCTCTTCATAAAAATAAGTTCACACGCGCACTTGTAAAGCCAATATTGGATACCAGCCACGAACTCGCCTCCCCCAGCCCTCAACCGGCTCGTTGGGCTCCTGATATTATCTGCCCCGAAATGACCAAGCACCAGATTCACGAAATTATTGAAGCTTTTGCTAAAACCGCTAAACTCTGTAAAGATGCAGGTGTTGACGGTGTTGAAGTTC
>JAZQZO010000309.1:0-1708 GCA_045634065.1 Acutalibacteraceae bacterium | reverse complement strand
GGCACATCGCGATGGGCTTTTGTAAACGCTTCAATACCCTCGGGGGCTGCAATAATGCACATAAACTTAATTGAGCGAGGGTTGCGAAGTTTAATCTGAGAAACTGCGTCAATACCTGAACCACCTGTTGCAAGCATAGGATCAACCACGAAAACATCTCTTTCTCCAATATCTTTAGGCAACTTACAATAGTATTCAACAGGCTTGAGGGTTTCTTCATCACGGTAAAGACCAATGTGACCGATGCGCGCTGCAGGCACAAGCGCACTGATACCTTCAACCATACCGAGACCTGCTCTGAGAATAGGTACAATAGCAAGTTTCTTTCCGGCTAAATGTTTGACCTTTGTTTTGCAGATGGGGGTTTCAATTTCAATTTCTTCTGTTGGCAAATCTCTTGTTGCTTCATAGCACATAAGAGTTGCGATTTCCGAAATTAATGCACGGAAATCCTTTGAGGGTGTATTTTTATTTCTGAGAATTGAAAGTTTGTGGAGAATAAGTGGATGGTCGAATATAACTACATTTTCTTTCATAATAAGCAGTCCTTTCAATAATACTTTTCCACAATCATTATACACAATCTATTAAATAAATCAAGATATTTAATTTAAAAAATAAGCTATTGATTATAGTTTTAACTTGTGATAAAATTAATCAAATTAAATTGGAGACGATGTTATGAAAGAAGTAACTATATATACAGACGGTGCTTGCTCAGGCAACCCCGGAGCCGGTGGTTGGGGAACAATTCTCGACTATATGGGCAAAAGAAAAGAACTAAGCGGCGGTGAACCCGAAACAACAAACAACAGAATGGAGCTTACAGCTGTCATTGAGGGTCTCAAAGCATTAAAAGAACCCTGCAAGGTCACCGTAATTACAGATTCTCAGTATGTTGCCAACGGTATAAATCTTGGTTGGGCGGCAGGTTGGAAGGCTAACAACTGGCGAAAAAAAGACAGAAAACCCGCACTTAATCCCGAACTTTGGGATGCACTTCTGACAGAAATAGCAAAACACGAAGTTACAATTGAATGGATAAAAGGCCACGCAGGCCACCCTGAAAATGAGCGTTGCGACGAACTCGCTGTAGCTGAAAGTCAAAAATTTTCAAATTAAGATTAAAAGACAGTAGTGAACCTACTGTCTTTGTTATTTTATCAAATCTTTTACTACCTGTGATGCAATTATCAGACCCGCCACTGACGGCACAAATGATATGCTCGAAGGTATTGCTTTGCCTTTTTCATTCTTATATTCCTCTGAGGGTTTCATTGGCTCTTCATCAGAAAAGAGAACTTTCAGCTTCTTTACTCCCCTTTTTTTGAGTTCATATCGCATAACTCTTGCAAGAGGACAGACACTTGTTTTGTTTATATCTGTAATCTGAAATCTTGTAGGGTCGAGTTTGTTACCTGTACCCATAGAAGAGATAACAGGCTTTCCAAGGAAATAAGCCTTTTCAATTATTGCAAGCTTACCTGATACGGTATCAATAGCATCAACTATATAGTCATAAACCGTAAAATCAAACTCATCAATATTCTCCGGAAGCACAAATTTATTGATGCATTTAACATTTGCTTCAGGGTTAATATCGTGTATACGCTCACGCATAACTTCGGTTTTTAGTCTGCCGACAGTTGACTCAAGAGCAATAATCTGTCGGTTGATATTACTGACACTGACAGTATCATTGTCTATA
>JAZQZO010000308.1:0-4401 GCA_045634065.1 Acutalibacteraceae bacterium | reverse complement strand
TGCCTCTTTATTAAAAATATCCTCCTTTGTGTTACTACGCTGTTCCCAAGGGTCATCAATTTCAAATCCTATAACAGGCCAAGCGACGATAAGGTCAATATCTTCAGAAAAACGCTCAATCAGACCATAGGATTTTGAAAGGCTCGTACCACCTTTGAAGGCGATGTTATCTTTCCACTCACAACGGTGAAAAAGATAGTCGAGCATAAAGCATACCCAAAAATCTTTTTCAATAATTGCATTTGTAAGTCCCATTTTAGCCGCAGTGTTCTGAAACAGAGCCTTGCGGTCATTTTCTTTTATTGTTGCTATGTTACGCATAGTTTTAACCTCTATATATAATTTTTATAAATTCATATATCCACGATGTAACTGCTTTTGCTTCTGTTAAAAGATTTTCTTTTTCCTCTTCGGTAAGATTGGTTTTCAGTTTTGTTAAAATTGTATCGTCAACATTTTCCTTGCCGAGAGCTTTTAACGCTTGTACCACAAGAGCGGTTTTGTAGGATAGTTTAGATATTTCCTTGTTGGTTGTGCGTTTGAATTTTATTGTAGTCTGCTCATAGGTGTATTCCTTGTAGGTGCCATCGCTGACATATACCCAAGCAGCGGGAATTTGCGTTGAAAGACCGAGTAGATTTAATGCAGTATCACCGCAAGGAACAATAGTCCATCCGAAGTTTCTGGCAAGTGCATGAGCAACTGAATCAGGCTCAGGTGCGATATACTCACCGAGAAAATCGTTGTATTCAGGTTTATAATAAACGCCACGAATTATACGTGAAAGTATATTTTCTTCAACTAAGCGTGTTAAATAAGTATTTACACTTGTTTTATCTGAAACATCAACAAAGTCTGTGGCGACAAAAACAGAACCGGAATCTGATGATATAACCCGTTCTTTTATTAAAGTCCAATTATTTGATTTGTCCATAACTTCACCTCGTTAGAAATAGTATATACTTTTTCTAACAAAATATCAAGCATTATTTGTATTTGATTTTTGCGATTATTGCTTATCGATAACTTTCATATTAAATATTAGCAAACACAAATGGAGTTGGTTGCTGAAACTATTTAAACGGAGGTTTAAAAATGAAAACTATAAGATGGAAGAAAGAAGAAGTGCTCGATATAGGTTATGGTTTTACCGCTATAGTCACAACAGAAACAACTATGGATGGACTTGTGATGAAGGCATATATTTACAAAGGTGCCAACAGTAATCAGGCTGTATTGGCTACTTTGGCTCTTTCAAAGGAATATGATGCTACTTATTTATATTCATTGATATTCAGAGTTCTTATGAATAGAGAATTCTGTGAGAAGTTTTGGGATAAGTCTATAAATGGTGATGAAATCAGTCTGGATTAAAAAGAAGGATCAGCAGATGCTTTTCTGCTGATCCTTCTTTTTAACTTTATTTCAAATTCTTATCTAACCTCTCACAAGACAAAATTAATTCAAGGAAGTTATATTGCTCTTTGCTTAAAAGATGTTTGTATTGGATCGTTGATACCTTCGAACAATTAAAACGAAGTTTTTGTAGAGTAACTTTTAGATTAAGGGGCAAAGATTATTTCGAAGATGAAATAGATGAAAATGGTGAGGATTAATTACGCACAACTTTGATTTTTCGAAAAACTCTATGAATAGTATTATGATTTAATCCTTAAAATACATTTAAGCATGAAAAACACCCTAAACTTTACAACACAAAAATACACCAGGGAACAACAGGTACTATTTATAGGTGTTTTTAGCCATAAAACCTATCAAAAATACCCATAAAAACAGGTGATGAATTTGGGTAACAACCCCATGGTTGGTGCTACTGTTGCTTGTGCTGTTGCTGTTGAAGAAGCAAGCAAGTAATTCCTTTATTTATAAGGCTTCGTGAGAGTTTTTGAGACTTTGACAGCTCTCTTGAAAATCTCTTCACATGAAAATTAAACATTAAAAACTTAGACACATCATTTTTGAGTTTTCTCAGATGATGTGTCTATCTTTTTTATATGAAATGTGAGGGATTTTGATGAAGAAATTGAAGATGTCAGTAACTAAAACATTGACATTTCAGGAGGGATGTGAGAAGTATCTTGAATACTGCCGACAGAGGAATCTGAGAGAGGGAACTATCAACCATTACAGACAGAGTTACACTCAGTTTTATAAGTTCTTTGACCCGGATACACCGATAGAAGAATTTGATGAGGATGCTTACAAGAACTATGTTCTGCACCTGAAGGCTATTCGAAAAAATATTCTTCAATCATTGCACAGATGCAGTGATACACAGGCAGATGCAGCTCCTGAATTTTAAATGTTTCTGATTCAGGTACACAAATACATACATCAGCATATTCTTTCAGTTCTCCGCCTTTACAGCCTGTCAAACCGATAACCTTGCAGCCTGTAGCCTTAGCAGTTTTTGCAGCGGCACACACATTTTTTGAGTTTCCGGATGTACTTATTCCAATCAGAACATCGCCTGTTTTTCCAAAAGCTAAAACTCCCTGTGCATAAATCAGATCCGGGTTAACGTCATTAGAGAAGGCACTGTTCGGAGCCGTCATTGAAGGCAGAGAAATTGCAGGTAAGCCACATTGAAGCTTTGAAAGAAACTCATCATCAAGAGAAGGCATATTAGTTGTTAATTCTTCTTTTTGGGCGGAACTCAAAGGTCGCTTTTTCAAAAAGCCCTTCATCAGCTCGCCTGCAATATGGTCACAGTCGGCACAGCTTCCGCCGTTACCGCAAAGAAGCACCTTGCCGCCGCTTTCGTAACAGGTAATCATTTCTTTGGTTGCCTTTGTAATATCGTCTTTGATTTCGCTTAAAATAGGATATCTTTCAATCAATTCATTTAACATGTTATTCCTCCAGAGCTGTAGCTATAGCGGCATAGTCGCCGATGCTTTCACCTAATTCAGCCGATAAAATCTGACAGCAGCCGACTGAGCAAGGCAAAGCCTCTTTTTCAATTGCTTGCTTCATACTGTCTAAAAGAAGATGCTTTGAACGGGTGAAAATACTGCCGAGAACAATTGCCTGAGGATTAAGAATATCAACAAGAATTGACAGTCCACGACCTAAATATTCACCGCAGATTCTGTAAACCTCAATAGCTGTTTCGTCACCCTTGTCAGCCGCCTCGGCTATGGATTTAGCGGTAATATCTGCTGAGGTCATATTTTTTGTAAAGTATGCAGGATAAGTGCCGCTTTGCACTTTTTCCAAGGCTTTTATATAGCCTAACTGTGCAATACCGCCACCGCTGCAGAAGCCTTCAAATGAGCCTGATTTTCCATATCCTACGGGACCGAATTTATCAAGACGGATATGTCCCACCTCGCCTGCGTTGTCATTTGTACCGCTGTATAATCTGCCGCCGAGTATAAGTCCCGCACCAAGTCCTGTGCCGAAGGTGAGAAAAATCATATTGTCACAGCCCTTGCCTGCACCGAATTTCCATTCAGCCATTGCACAGGCGTTGGCATCATTCTGCAGTACGGTCTTTACACCGTAACGCTCATTAAAAAGTCTGGCTATCTCTACATTATCCCAACCGGATAGATTTGGCGGACTCATTATGATGCCTTTTTTTGAGTCAAGGGGTCCGCCGCAGGAAATGCCGATAGCACCAGGCTTTTTATCAAGAATACTGTCAGCCAGTGTAAAGAGCTTTTGTATCATTTCAGTCGGTGATATTTTCAGGTCAGTAGCACACTTTTCTTTTTTTATCAGAGTGATATTACCGTCTGTATATTCAGCGGTAACAGCTGCACACTTTGTACCACCGATGTCAATGCCTAAAATATACATACATAATCCTTCCTATATCGTCAATTTTCCAGACATAGCTTGTAACTTTTCTGTAAGCGAAATTAAGCTTTGATTTTAATCCTTTAATCTTAAAGTCAAATTTTCTCTCTTTTACTCTGTCATAAAGCTCGGTTACGCATTTGCATTCACAGGGAGCTTTAATTTCAGTTGCTGACAGAATAAACAAATCCTTATCCTTCGGTAAGGTTATCTCTTTTGCTGTGTCTGTAGATATTTCATATTCAAATAAGAACAGCTGGTGTGCATAATCGTCACCCTTGGCAGAGTGAGTGTGAGTACATTCCCAACCAAGTGTGTCTGTCTTGATTTTTGCAGTACGCTTCATACTGTATAAATCCCATGCAAAGGGACGTTCTTCTATATCGCTTATTCTGATTTTTACAGCCTTGTCGTCAAGCTTAAAGATGAAATCCTTGTCACCGTTAAGACTTGCACAAAGGAATCTGATTTTGTTATATTCGCCGTTCAAAGCAATCTTCTGGCCATCAGACAGAACAGAATCGAAATCTCCCTTATTTATTGTAAAATCAACACCGCCGCTTGTTATTGTGTCGG
>JAZQZO010000307.1:0-2938 GCA_045634065.1 Acutalibacteraceae bacterium | reverse complement strand
AGGCTTCACTGATTTTTAATGCAGGTGTTGCCAAATACAAGGGAAAATACGTTATGGTATTCCGTAACGATTACGGTCCTACAGAAAAAACTTATCCAAAGGTGCGCTTTAAAACCTCTCTCGGTTTTGCCGAAAGTATCGACGGTATAAATTGGAAAGTAAGCGATAAACCTATTTTCGACAACCAAAATCTTTTGCCTGAAGATGAAATCAAAAGGCTTTATGACCCGAGAATTACAATCATAGACGATAAGCCATATATCTGTATGGCAATGGACACCAAACACGGAATTCGCGGTTGTATCGCCGAAACGGACGACAATTTCGAAACCATAAACATCATCAGTGCTTCAGCTCCCGATAACCGCAATATGGTACTCTTTCCCGAAAAAATAGGCGGTAAATATGTCCGTTTGGAAAGACCCTTCCCTGTTTATTCAAGAGGCGGTAAGGACAGATTTGACCTTTGGCTTTCAGAGTCTCCCGATCTTGTATACTGGGGTAAGACTGAGCTTGTTCTTGCTGTTGAAGATGTGCCCTATGCCAACGATAAAATAGGTCCTGCGGCACCGCCCATTAAAACAGACAAAGGCTGGCTTACGATTTTCCATACAGTTGATAAAAACAATCTCAGAAGAAAAAACGGCTGGGAAAAGACCTGGAAGAAAAGATACTGTGCCGGCATTATGCTTCTCGATCTTGAGGATCCCACAAAAATAGTGGGTATGAGCAAACTTCCGCTGATTGCTCCTGAAACCTACTACGAAACTCAGACCGGCTTCCGCAAGCACGTAATTTTCCCCGGTGGTATGATTTTGGAAGATGACGGTGAAGTAAAAATCTATTACGGCGCATCAGATACAGTAGAGTGTCTTGCGACTGCAAAGCTCGAGGATTTGATTGCACTTTGTACGGAAAGTAGAAAATAAAAGTAAAAACAAATTTTGTTTCACGGCACTTACCTGACGGCAAGTGCCTTTTACTATACAAAAAGAGCAGGCACGAAACTTGCTCGACACATAACAATCCAACTATGAAAAACGTGAGTATTACTTTTGTTGTGAATGCTCACGTTATATTCCCCGTACAATTTTGATACAAAATTAAAAGATAACGAAAAATCGCCTTGCTGAACGAAAATGATTTTCACCTCACTTCATTTAAAAAGCGTGCTTAGTCTGTCATTATGACAGCAAATAATGGACTAAACTGCAAGCAGAAATTTTCTCGGTCAATCTTAATAAAAATAAGAAAATCTAAACAATTCAGCTCTTAATTGGCAATCAGTTCAATGCTTATTGTAAATTCAGCAATTTCACTTTACTATACATCCTGAAATTGATATAATGCAGATATGAGGAAGTGATTATATGATAAGAACGGCAGAAATTAAAGCAAGAGAATTATTGTCAGACTTATCCCTTGATGAAAAGATATATCAGATTTGCTGTCAGATGGTGTATCCCATCAGAGATGATTATTATAAGGGAAGAAACTATAAGATCGGAAACTGCCGTAATATAGGTCATTTTCTGCACGAAAGCAAAGGCAGGCCTGTATCGCCCGAGGAGGTTACCGAAGCTATCAATAATGAAATCAGGTGTGCAACTGAAAGCAACTCCCACTCTATCCCACCGATTGAACACGGTGAAGCTCTGCACGGAGCACAGTGGGGTATGGCAACCTGTTTTCCGCAGCCTATAGCAATGGCTTCAATGTTCGACAGTGAAGCGGTTGAAAAAATTGCTGAAGTTATCGGAAAGGAATGTGCTGTTGCAGGAGTCAGACAAGCCCTCACTCCTGTTGTTAATGTGGTGCGTGATTGCCGTTGGGGCAGAACTGTAGAAACATTCGGAGAGGATGTACTTCTGAACGCTGATATGGGGGCGGCAATCTGCAGAGGACTTCAGAAAAACGGTGTAATAGCTACGCCCAAGCACTTTGCAGACAACTATTCTTACGGTGGAAGAGACTCCAATGTATCCGACACAAGTGAACGTACAATGCGTGAGGTTTATCTTCGTCCCTTTGAAAAATGCATAAAAGAAGGCGGAGCGATGTCCGTAATGGCAGCGTATAACAGTTGGGACGGAATACCGTGCACTTGTAATAAATATCTGCTTAATGACATTCTTCGCAAGGAATGGGGCTTTGACGGCTTTGTTGTTTCCGATTACGGCGGAGTTGATAACATATGCTATGCTCACAGACTTTTCGATTCTTCAGCAAAAGCGCAGGCAGAAAGCCTCAAGGCAGGTCTGGATATTAACTTCCCGCATAATTCATTCGATAATATAAAAGAGGCTCTTGATAAAGGATATATAGAGGAATCGGATATAGATAATGCCGTTCTGAGAGTGCTCACAGCAAAATATAAAACAGGACTTTTTGAAAATCCTTACGGAGACAGCAAGAAGGCATCCGAGATTGTAAGATGCGCCGAACACCAAAGAATAGCACTTGACGTAGCAAGAAAATCAATTGTACTTCTTAAAAATGAAAACGTTCTACCCTTAAACAAAATCAAAATCAAAAAAATTGCAGTTTTCGGACTCGGAGCAACGCTTTTACCTGTCGGTGAGAATTATTCAGGACCCTTCAGAGTAAAATGGACTGCCGACGATGCAAAAACACCGTTACACTGCATTAAAGAGTACCTCGACGGATATTCGGAGGTTATCTTTGCCGATGACGATGAAATTGAAAGCATAGCTCCCCTTTGTGATGCCGCTTTATATTTCACTTCACTTGTAGAGGGCGAAGGAATGGATCGCTCGGATATCAGACTGCCGGGTGTTACCAAAGCAAAGCAGAAAAATGAAAATGCAATAATAGTCGGAAGCAATGAATTTGAGCTTAAAACGAATCAGGAAGAAAGTATCCGGAAAATGTGCAGGTCAAATAAAAATTCTGCTGTTATTCTGCTGAACGGCTCACC
>JAZQZO010000306.1:0-1634 GCA_045634065.1 Acutalibacteraceae bacterium | reverse complement strand
TATCATATTCCCCGTCGATACCCAAGGGGAAAGAAAGCACATCTGTCGGGTTATCCATACCTCTGTGTTTTAAGTTGAGCTCGTGAATTGCTTCATCGTCAACGATAGTGACCCTGATTTCTGCCGAGCCTTTGAACTGCTCATTGGTAAGAACGGCATTGCAGCAGCGTCTTATGAGCATACGCACACCTCTGGGAAGTTTGACTGCACTCTGAGCATCGGTAATAATTACCTTGATTTTGTCCTTCATTTTCTCTTCTTAGCCTCCTCATATTTATCGTAAGCCTTGATGATATCCTGAACAAGTTTGTGACGCACAACATCTTTTTCGCTGAATTTCACAGTCTGGATATCGTCGACATTTTTGAGTATCTTAATAACCTCAACAAGACCTGATTTTTTGCCGTCAGGCAGGTCTATCTGAGTTATATCACCTGTAACAACAATTTTCGAGCCAAAGCCCAATCGTGTAAGAAACATCTTCATCTGCTCAGGTGTGGTATTCTGAGCCTCGTCAAGAATGATAAAGCTGTCATCAAGAGTTCTGCCTCGCATATAAGCAAGAGGTGCCACCTCGATGTTACCTCTTTCCTGGTACTTCTGAAAACTTTCAGCACCAAGCATATCAAAAAGTGCATCGTATAAGGGTCTGAGATATGGGTCAACTTTCTGTTGAAGATCACCGGGCAGGAAACCTAACTTCTCCCCTGCTTCAACAGCAGGTCTTGTGAGAATGATTCTGTTGACCTGTTTTGCTCTGAAAGCACTGACAGCCATTGCCACAGCAAGATAAGTCTTACCCGTACCTGCAGGGCCAACACCGATAACAATGGTGTTATTCTTAATAGATTCTATATATTTTTTCTGTCCTAAAGTTTTAGCTTTGATAGGCTTTCCCTTAGCACTAATGCAGATGCAGTCACCTGCCATAGAAGTCAGCTTATCATCGTTGCCGTCTTTGACAAGAGAAATGACATATCGCACATTCTGCTCTGTCAGGGTTTCACCTTTGTTTATAAGCGAAAGAAGATTATTGATAGCCCTCTTGCCCTTGTCAACATTTTCTTCATCGCCCTGAATTTTCAGCTCACTGCCACGACATATAACCTTAACCTGAAACTCTTTTTCAATGAGTTTGATATTTTCGTCAAAGGAGCCGAACAAGCTAACGGCGTGTTCCATTCTATCTATGCTGAAAGTTTGTTCAACCAAGTATTTACACCTCTATTGTTTTATGATAATTATACATAATTTGATTTAATATTCAGTTTATTTTAGCACATTTCTTTAAAAAAGTGAATACCTTTTCAGCATTTTCTTATGAAATTTCACTGTTTTCAATAATTATTTCCTTGCTTTCACCAATAAAGTCAATGCATTGGTACTCTCCCAAAACCTTATAGCCGTTATTTTCTCGGTCAATTTTCACATTATATGAAAGAATATTTGTGTTGCTGAATTTGTCATATGCTTTATCATTATATATAAACATTGCTAACAGCTTTTGTTGCGTATCACTAAGTTCTTCTTTAATATAATTTACCGTAACCGTTTTCTTGATACCAAAAGGCAATCTGTAACCGTCAATCTGAAAAAAACTTTCATAGGTGTATCTGTGAGAGTTTTCGGCAGAG
>JAZQZO010000305.1:0-4581 GCA_045634065.1 Acutalibacteraceae bacterium | reverse complement strand
TCGTATGCTGCTGTCTGTTCTCTCGGCATATTCTCTGAACTCAGCAAATGTCATTTCTTCATCGTTTACTCTCAGACATACCTTATCCCTGTTCTCTTCACTTGCTTTCTCGAAGAGGGAGTAAAGGCTTGAGTTTTCGGGAATACCGTAGGTGTATTGAGTGTCGTTGAATGAACAAAGAAGAGTATCTCTGTCTTCTTTTGTCACAGGAGAAATATCCTTAATAGAAGAGGACATATTGAGAGAGGACTCAAGGATACGGATATATCCCTTAATGAAGCGGGTAATTTCGCTTTCCGTGTAGAGATTTTCAGCATAGGCTGTTCTGACAGTGTATGAGTCCTTATCCTTAAGCACTGTAAGGGTGAGGTTGAATTCAGTCTGCTCTGTAAAGCGGATAACCTCGGGAGCCAAAGGACCGTTCTGTATTTCTGAGGTGTCTCCTGTATAGTAGTTTTCAAATACAAACAAAGCGTCAACGGATCTGCTGTCGATATTGCTTTGTCTGTAGATTTCCGAAAGGGGCATAATGCCGTATGAGTTAGCATTTACAGACTGTGTCTGTATTTCCTTGGCGAGATCGCTCAGGGATGTGTTTTCATCACTGTGAATTCTTACGGGCAGGGTGTTGATGAAGTTACCTACGGTCTTATCAATATTTTTAAGGGAGATACCTCTGCCTGAGATCACCTTATCGAAGATAACATCATCGCTGCCTGAGAATTTTTCAAGAGCAACAGCGAAGGCACATTCGAAAACAGTATTGTGTGAGAGTCTGTTTTCTTTAGCGAAGGAGTTGATGCTCTTTACCAGCTCATCCTCAAGGGGAGTATCGAAAATGAATATCTCTTCTGATAGATTATTACGCTTTTTCTCTTTGCCGAAGATATGGGCAGGTGAGCAGTCAGAGAGAAGCTTCTGCCAGTAGTCGGATACAGCAAGGGAATCCTGATTTTTAAGCCAGGATACATATTCTGCATATGAGGTATGAGAAGAGAGCTCCTGCTGTATTTCTTCAGCAACAGCCTCGGTGCTTCTTCCCTGAAGGAGTTCGCCGTAATATCTCTGCAGGTCATTGATGATAACAGGGAAGCACCAACCGTCAAGAATGATGTGGTGTGTCTGAACCAGCATAAACAGCTCATCGGTAAAGTCAATGAGAGTAACCTTTAAAAGGGAATCCTTCTGCAGGTCGGGAGCAGTAAGGGCTTCTTTTTCGACGAGGGCATCGAGTATATCCTGAGAGAAGGCTGTATTCTGAGTGATAATTTTCAGCTCGGGTCTTCTGTTTTCAAGGATAATCTGCTTTACGCAGCCCGTTGTTTTAAGGGCTGTAAAGGAGGTTCTGAGTACAGGGTGTCTGAGAGAAAGAAGCTCAAGGCTCTGTCGGAGAATATCTGTATGTGTAGCCTTGCTTATTCTGCTTAAGTTCTCAAGACGGTATGTTTTTGTGTCAGTGTTTTGGAAGTACTGAGCATAAATACCCTTCTGTGATGGGGTAAGGTCATATATATCTTCAATGCTCTGTGTGCTGTAAAGAGTTTTAAGCTCATCCAGTTCAATTTCCGTAAGCTCCGTATCGGAGAAGTCGGAACAGGTCTTTATGACTGAGTCGGCTTCTGAGCAGATATCAATGAGCTTTTCTGTCTGTCTGATGAATTCCTCTGCCAGTGCCTGAGTGATGCCGGCTTTGTGTCTGCCGTCACCTACGGCAATATTTACACTTAAGCTGTTATCGATAAAGGAGCAGTCTACACTGATCTTGTTTCTGAAGAGACAGTTTTCGGAATTGAAGTCTCTGAGCACACTCTTGCCCCTGTCTTCACGCAGGGTATTTCTGTAGTAGTTGAAGATAATGTCGGTATTCTTATGAAGGCCCTCTGACAAGAGAAGATAATCAATACCGCTTCCGGGTATTCTTCTCATTGTTTCCTTGACAGAAATGAGTGCGTCGGCTTCACCGGATACATTTTCAACCACAACCGGGTAGCAGGAGGTGAACCAGCCTACGGTACGCTCAAGAGCTATTGTTTCATTAAGCTCTGTTCTGCCGTGGCTTTCAACTGCAATACCTGCAGCTGTGCCGGTTATTTTGCCTGCAGCAAGACCCAGGGCAGTGAGGAGAACCTCATTGGTTCTTGTGCCGTAGACTCTGTTTACTGTATTTGTGATCTTATCCGCAATCTCCCCGGGGAAGGTGAAGGAATATCTTTCTGCCTTTTGTATTTCGTCCTTTTCAGCACTGAGAGGACACAGCTTATCAAGACTAAGGGATACATTCTCCCAATAGTCTCTGGTGTCTTCGGATATCTGATGTGAATAGTTCTCCAGCTTTTCACTCCACATCATAAATGAAGTAGTTTTTGCAGGAAGTGAGATCTCTTCACCGTTCTTCAGCTGCTCGGTAAGGCTGAGGAAGTCTTTGAGAAGAATTTCCCAGGATACCAGGTCAATGAGGAAGTGGTGTACGGATATGCTCAGAAGGTTTTCATTTTCTGAGGTAAGGAATGCTGCTTTGACAAGACTGCTGTCACTGTCAAGGTATTCCTTGAGCATATCTTTTTCTTCTGCGGAGAATACTCTGAATGAGTATTGAGCCGAGGGGAGAATTTCAATGCCATTATCGGTGAAGGTACCTCTTAATATATCGTGGTGGGATACCAGGATATCAATGGCTTTTCTTACAGTAGCTTCATCACAGTCTGCAGACACTGTACAGGTATGTACAAAGTCTGAGGGAATTGTGCCGTTTTCTTTAAGGAAGGCACGCATAATGGGAGTGAAGGGGATAAGGCCCGTCACTTCATTCTGGTCATAGATTGCTCTGTGGGAAACTGACTTCATAGCCTTTGCAATATCTGAGAAGGTATCTGCCTGCATAATATCTGCAACGTGAAGCTCGTAACCTGTTTTTTCAAGGTCTGAAACGATGTAGATGGCATTAATTGAGTCGCCGCCAAGGTTGAAGAAGTTATCAAGCATATTGATATTGTCTGCTCTTAGTACCTCTGAGAGAACCTTTGCCAGTGCCTTTTCTTCTTCGGTTACGGGTGGGAGGAATTCTGAGGCTGAGTACATATCTGAAGTCTTCACCTCAGGAAGAGCTTTTCTGTCAATTTTACCGCTTGATGTCAGAGGCATTTCAGGAAGATGTGTAAAGCTCTGTGGCAGCATATATTTAGGCAGCTTTGCAGAAAGAGCTGTTCTTAATTCATTGGCAGTCATTTCTGTTCCTGTGTAGAAGGCGCAGATGGATGGCTTGTTTTCTGAATCCTTTCTTACTGTTACGACACACTGAACCACGCCGTCGGTCTGAAGGACAGCGTTTTCAATTTCACCTAATTCAATTCTCTGGCCGTGGATTTTAACCTGGAAGTCATTTCTTCCGACGAAGATGATATTACCGTCTTCACGCCAATATGCATTGTCACCGGTTTTGTAGAGCTTACCGTCACCGAAGGGGTTGTCGATGAATTTTTCTGCAGTGAGGGAGGGGTTGTTAAGATAACCCTGACCTACGTTTACACCTGCGATACAGAGTTCACCTGTCACACCTATGGGCACAAGGTTCATATATTTGTCAACAATATGAAGCTGTGTATTGTATATGGGTTTACCGATGGGCACGGGGTCTGTGTCATCAGGTGAGCAGGAATAGCAGCTTACGTCAACGGCACATTCAGTAGGACCGTAGAGGTTATGCAGCTGAACCTTATTGAAGTCAAAGATAGAATAGAATCTTGAGATATGGTTTGCGGTTAATGCCTCACCTGAGAGGAAGACATATTTAACCGAAGAGAATTTACTTTGCTGTTCCTTATTGTTTTCAAGATATGTCAGGAACAGATCGAAAACAGATGGAACGAAGTGTAAATGAGTAACAGAATTCTTCTGTGTCTCTTCTAATATTTTAGCAGGCAGGAAATGTTCATCGGGCTTTGAAGCACAAAGACTTCTGCCTGTGATACCCCACCAGAAAAGCTCCCATACGGATACGTCAAAGGTGTAGGGTGTTTTCTGAAGGATAACATCATTTTCCAAAAGGGGATAGTAGTCCTGCATCCAGAGGATTCTGTTAAGGGCAGACTTATGTGAGATCTTAGCGCCCTTGGGATTGCCTGTTGAGCCTGATGTGTAGATGACATAGGCTGTGTCATTTTCATCAGCCTTACAGGGCAGCTCCTCATAATCCTCATTTGCTTCAAGAAGAGCAGTTGCATCGATTACGGGCAGATTGATAGCGAGATGAGTGAACTTATCCTGTGCAACCACAGCCTTTGCCTGTGAGTTTTTGAGAATATATTCTATTCTGTCTGCCGGGTAGTTGGGATCAATGGGCAGGTATGCGTTACCGCCGCGGATGATGCCGTAAACTGCACCGTACATCTCAAAGGAACGCTCACAGATAACGGCAATTACAGATTTTTCATCTGTTATCTTTCGTATGCTGCTGTCTGTTCTCTCGGCATATTCTCTGAACTCAGCAAATGTCATTTCTTCATCGTTTACTCTCAGACATACCTTATCCCTGTTCTCTTCACTTGCTTTCTCGAAGAGGGAGTAAAGGCTTGAGTTTTCGGG
>JAZQZO010000304.1:0-9001 GCA_045634065.1 Acutalibacteraceae bacterium | reverse complement strand
TTTCATCAACAGGGAATTCAAAATAATTGACCTTATTTGAAACGTTGCTGAAATCTACAGTGCCCACATAAAGAGTTTCAATTTCTTCATCTTTGGTGTTGTAAAGAACATTTACCTTAGAGGGATAAACCATAAATTTCGGCATTTCTTCGCTATATGAAACCGGCTGATTAACAAACTTTACTGAAGTGCCCACCTCTTTACTGACATAAAGAGGAATCGTCACCGTTGCAGGGTTTGACTCATCGTTAATACTGTTGCAGGTGAGATATTTGCTGTCAGATGCTCTGTCAAGCCGATAAGCGATTTCGGCAGCCACCTCTTTTGTTGCAGTCAGAGGAAGATTACTCTCGTCAATCTGCGCCTTAAAATAAACCTTGGTCAGCTTATTAAGAATAGTTGCAGGACCTGTAACCTCAACAGTACTCATAGACGGTACGGGCTGACCAACTGTAAATTCATCCGACACAAGAGAATCCATATCGTTTTCGAGTTTTGCTTCAACATTAAAAGTACCCGTAGTTTTGCGGTCAAAATAAACTGTGATGCTTGAGGGTGTTATCTTTGTGATATTTACGTCTCCGGCAGCTGAGGTGTCAGCTATTTTAGCCGTGAGAGTGAGCACCTTGTACCCTGCCGTATCTACATAGGAGCCGGTAGCTTCAACTATGATATCATCTTTAGTCAGTGCGTGTTGGTTGATGTTATAGGCTTTACCGCTGACCTCAACTTCAGCAAGAAGCTCTTCGCTGCCGAAAAACACTTCTATATCTTCAGCCTGAGAAACCGTATTTGCGAGGCTGATTTTAAGGTCACTGATTGTTCTTGTTGTATCAGCGCTATAATTGATTTTAACATTTGCCCACAAAAGAACAGCCACTATAATGGAAAAAACCATAAGGAATTTGTTGTTATAAAACAAACCTTCAATGGAGCTTTTTTTATTTTTGCTCATTATTTTTTCCTCCTTGGCAGTTTAAAGTATCCGTTGGTTTTCTGATCTTCGGGTACCATATATTCTGTCAGAACCTCGAGAAGCTCACCGAGGGTAAGGTTTCGTCTGAGTTCACCCGAATGAGCAACGGAAATTGCACCTGTTTCTTCGGAAACAATAACAACAAGAGCATCACTGTGTTCTGTTACACCGATGGCAGCTCTGTGTCTAGTGCCAAGTTCTTTGCTGATATCTTTCTGAGTCAGAGGCAGAATGCAACCTGCAGAATGAACACGGTTATCTCTTATCACCATAGCACCGTCGTGAAGAGGAGCTTTGGGGAAGAATATATTTTCAATAACAGCACTTGAAACTGCAGAGTCTACAACGGTACCTGTGCTTAAAACTTCGCCCAGCATAGTCTTGCCTTCAATAACCATAAGAGCACCGATTTTCTTCTCACTCATATTGGCTGCTGATTTTGCAATATTTGATGCACTTGTGCGAAGCTCTTCAACAGCGTAATCAGTATTTCTTATAAAGAACTGGGAAACCTTGCTGAAATCACCGCGTCCAAAACCTTCAATTGCTTGCCTTATTTCGGGCTGGAACAAAAGAATCATAACTATTACGATATCACCGAAAAGGTGACTGAAAAGATAGCTTGAAGCTGACATATTAAGAGTGGACACTATAAAATATACCACACCTAAAAATACGATACCTTTAACAAGATTGAAAGCTCTTGTCTGTCTGACAAGTTTGATGCAGTAATAAAGCACCAATGCAACCAGGATAATATCTATAATGTCATTGAGTTTTATATCAAGGACAAGCTTAATAATACCGTCAAGTATATTTTCAAAAAATTCTGCCATAGTATTCCTCCTTTTTAATATATCTATTAATTTTTTCATCATGTTATTTATTGTATCACAAAATATTTCTCTTTGCAATTTTATTAAGGGAAAATACCAAATTTTTTATATCTTTTTTTGTGTTAAACCACCCGGGACTCACTCTTACAATGCCGTTTTCATTTTCAGCGAAAGTCTTATGTGCAAGATATGCACAATGGTACCCTGCCCTGACAGCAAAACCGTCTTTATTGAGAAGTTCAGCAACCTCTTCGCAGTTTATATTTTTCACATTGAAAGCAACAAGCGGTGCAGGAGCTTCACCTGAAACCTCATCATAAACCCTGATATTTTTCATCGAGTGCAAATCTTCCCTGAGGACACGGCACAAAAAATCTTCTTTCTTATGAATTGCATCTTCATCGCCCACTAAGCCGATATAATCCATACCCTTTTTAAGACCCCATATACCCGGCAGATTAACTGTACCACTCTCAAGTTTGTCAGGGTAAATTGTAGGCTGTTTCTCACTCATAGAATAGCTTCCCGTACCGCCCTGATAAAGACTTTCAACCTCAACACCGTCTCCCATAATCATCATTCCTGTACCCATTGGTCCCATTAGACCTTTGTGACCCGGTACACACAGAATATCAATATTCATCTTTTTCATATCTATTTTATATGTGCCTGCACTCTGAGCCGCATCAACGATAAAGAGTATTCCTCTTTTTTTCAGCTCTCTGCCAAGGTCTTCTATAGGCATCACAGTACCAAAAACATTAGACACCATAGTGCAGACAACGGCAGAGGTACTCTTATTAATGAGTGACAGAAAAATTTTCACCGTTTCTGCCTTATCAAAGGGATTTACATCTGCGACACTGTAGGTAATGAGTCCTTTTTCAAAAAGTGCGTGAACAGGTCGAAGGACAGAATTATGCTCAAGGCAGGACATTATCACGTGGTCGCCTTTCTGAAGAGTACCCTTGATAGCCGTGTTGAGAGCCGAAGTGCAGTTGTGGGTGAAGATGACCCTTTCACTTTCCGCACCAAAGAGAGCCGCCGCCTTTTCTCTTGCAGAATAGACCATCTCCCCTGCCCTCATAGTCATTCGATGACCGCCTCTGCCCGCATTTGCTCCTACAAATTTCTGGGCATAAACCATAGCATTGATAACACTTTCAGGCTTCGGAAACGTCGTTGCGGCATTGTCGAGATATATCATAGTCTCTCACGGAAGCTTTCCACACCTAAATTTTTTATCTGGTGCTCCATAATTATGTCATAGGCTTTCCATATGTCACCGTCGGTGTAAAGGGCAAAGTTACATCCCTCTTTGTGGTTTGGGTTGGGATTTCTCTTAAGCCGAGATTTTATGCCGTGTTTATTAAGAATGACTCTTGCTTTTTCGCCCAGAGTCTGACTTTCAAATTTAATATATGTGTATGTCAAAATCTACTCCTCCTAATTATAGTATCTCTCTATATTATATGACCCGAGAGGAATAGCGGACACAAAAAAGCGTACCCGAAGCAATCGGATACGCCCATAATATTAAGTTTATCTCACCTTATAGAGGTTAGCTTCAAAGGGTACTAGAAGATCCCTTTTGTTTGCTTTGATGTTTGAAGCAATAAGCTCAAAACCGTTGGTGCAGACATTCTTTTTCTGCTGTTTGTCTGTAAGATTGATTTCGATGAAATATGTGTCCTTTTCACCGATACGGTAGTAGGAAAGCACATTGTTCCATTTTTCCTGAGCGAGTTTGAAATCACCGTAAACGAGAGTCGGAATTTCGTGGCGAAGAGCTATCATCTTACGGTAGAAGTTAAGTACCGAATCCTCATCCTTATCCTGAGTTTCAACATTGATTTTTTCATAATCGGGCATACACTCAATCCAGGGAGTACCTGTGGTGAAGCCTGCATTTTCTTGTGCACTCCAGCACATAGGCATTCTACAGTTATCACGTGAACCCGCAAGAAGATTTTCATAAGCCTGCTGACGGGTCATACCCTTGTCAGTCTGCTCCTTGAAATAGTTGAGAGATTCAACATCCTTGAAATCATAAGGTGATTTGAAACCACCGTTGGTCATACCGATTTCCTGACCCTGATATACAAAGGGTACACCCTTGAAGGTCATCTGCATAAGAGCGAGAAGTTTCGAGAGTTCATTTCTGAAGTGGCCGTCGGGACAAACCTTGCTTGTCATTCTTGTAGTATCGTGGTTTTCGAAGAAAACTGTAGGCCAGCAATGGTTACCGTAACCCAGCTGCCACTTAACAAGCTCTTTTGCCATCGGACGAAGATCATACTTATATTTATTAAATTTGCTCTTTCCGGGGTTTTCAATGTGATCAAAGGCAAAAACAACATCGAGTTCTTTTCGATAGTCGCCTGTCATAAGCTTTGACATTTCTATGCCGGTACCCTGACACTCACCAACGGTGAAAGCATCATATTTGCCGAAAGTATTGACGTTAAGCTCGTGTAAGAACTCGTGAAGACGAGGACCGTAGAAGTAATTTTCAACGCCCTTGACACCCATAAGAGAGCCGATAACATCGTTACCGTCGGGAAGACCGTCTGCCTTTGAAATAAAGCTGATAACATCAAGACGGAATCCGTCAATACCTTTGTCGAGCCAATAGTTGACCATTTCATAAAGCTCTTTTCTGAGATTTTCATTTTCCCAGTTGAAATCCATCTGCTTTGAGGAGAACAGATGAAGAGCCCACTGCTTTCTCTCAGGATAATAATTCCAGGCACTGCCGCTGAAAATTGATTCCCAGTTGTTGGGAGGTGTATTCTCGTCACCGTCACGCCAGATATAGTAATCTCTGTAGGGTGAGTTCGGATCGCTGACTGAAGACTTGAACCACTTGTGCTCATCGGAGCTGTGGTTGATAACAAGGTCCATAATCAGCTTGATGTCGCGCTTGTGAGCCTCTTTAAGAAGCTTGTCGAAGTCCTTCATTGTACCGAATTCTTTCATTATCTTGCGATAATCTCTGATGTCATATCCGTTATCATCATTGGGTGAATCGTAAATAGGACTGCACCAGATAGCGTTGATACCCAGCTCCTTGAGATAGTCGAGCTTTTCAATGATACCCTTAAGGTCACCGATACCGTCGCCATTTGAGTCTTTGAAAGAACGAGGATAAATCTGATAGAAGACAGCCTCTTTCCACCACTTCTTTTCAACGGGCGCATCGTCTTCGAGAGGTACGCTCTGCTCAGAGTTGAGAATGCCTAAAAGTGAATCAACGAAAGCATCATCAACCTTACCGCCTGAAAATTTTTGTATCTTTTCGAGGGTAAGCTTTGAGAGTGGGCCTTTCTTTAAGATATCAAGGCTCATACCGACACTGAGAAGTGCCTTTGCAAGTATATCGTGACCTGCAGGTGTTTCTATAATTTCGCCGATGGGAGTGGTTTTAGTAACTGTGATACTCTTCATAATTTTTCCTCCAAAATTAAACTGATTATATGATAATGCAAAAACGAAGATTTTACAATATCTTATTTGTAAAATCTTTTATAAATAGAACAGTTTTGTCAATAAGTGTTTTCTTTCAATCATAAATGACGTTTATATCCTTTATTCATCATTTTCACAAAATCTGATTATTGACCTTGCCAAAACAATATGATAGAATGCAACACGATGTCTCATTACAAAATTAATATACGGAGGTAAAAAATGAATAATTCAAAGGAAAAGAAAAACATCAAACTTTTACACAAACCGCCTAAGGGTAAAGTGCCTGCCTTGTGTCTGGTATTCTTATGGATTGCATTATGGAATGTAATCTTTCAGGCTCTCCACGGTGTAATGCCCCACGAGGGTCTTCGTATCATCAACTGGGCATTTTTCATCAGCGTTGCAGTTTTCTTCCTGCAGGAGGAGCTTACATATAAAGAGCGTTTCTGGTACACACTCTGCGGTGGTGCTGTGGGACTTTTGCTTGCCGCCCTTGTGAGTCTCGGTGCCAAAGCTCTTATGAGTCTCGGACTTTCACACTTTGTAGCTGTTTGTATTCCCCTTGTTATTATCATCGGCATACTTATTCTGACAAGACCTTTTATTCCGATGTTCTTTAACGATGTTGGTTTTGTCTATCTCATCTGTTCATTTATTGAGAGCGATAAGATGATAGCAAATCTTCCCAGCCATGTGCTGTCACTACTACTTGGCTCAATAATCCTCAATCTTGGTGCAAGCGCAATAATCACCCTTTACAGAAAGATGAGATCAAAGAAAACAAGCAAATAATGTATACACAGCAAAAAGCTCCCCGAACGGGAGCTTTTTGATTAATGAAAGGTTAGGGGAAGATTTCTTATTTTTTATAATGCTCAAGACCGATATTCCAACCGTATTCTTCGGCATAAGCCTCAGCAGCCTTTTCATCTGCAAATTTCTTGTCCATATTAAACCTCATTACAAGGTTGGTACCTTCAATATTATCTCTGAATACGGGTAAGCCGTTTTCATCAAGATATACTTCGTCATAAGTAATAATTCCACCTATATCCTGATTACCGATAATCATAAGACCGAGGTCATAGCCTGCAAACATCATAGCATTTGTAACCTCTGTTACCATACACCATCTGTCATCTTCAACTTCGCCTATGCCGTAGCCACCTCGAAGAGAGCCCTGTGTATTACAAGGATTGAAGCCTGCAACTACAACTGACATATCAAACCAGATGTTTTTGTCTTCCTCTGTGAGGTTTTTGCCGTCTGTTCTTGTAACCTCAGTAATGAGATAATAGCCCTCTTCAACACACCACTGAAATTCAGCAGTTCCGTCAAAAATCGAGCCGTTGATAACCTTGTTGCTTTTTCTCTGACCGCTGACAATTTTATCAATTTTAAATGTGTAGCCGTTCTTTTCAGTTGTGATTCCGATATCATAAGCATCATCATAATTTAAAAGCAATTCATCGGCACCCTCTGTATCTCGTGAAAGATTTGCAAAATAATCGTCAGCCTTTGCAAAAGCTTCATCAAATTCAGCCACTTCATCACTATAGGTGGCATTACTCGCAGCCTCCTGAATACTTTCACGCCATTCTGGGCTGAAAATCTTAAATACATTAGTAGCACCCGCTGTCAATGACAAACAAACAACAAGCACTGCGGCAATGAGAGCGGCTACCCTTACACGAGGTCGCTTGTGTTTCACGGTAGGGGTACCTATACCGAGGATTGAGTGCATATCTCTTTCAAATTTATCGGAATAAGGTCTGATTATCTGCTTTTCCTCGGGAAGTGATGAGAGTTCCTGTCTTGCGGCTTCTTCGAGTGCCATTTTAAGCATTGGATTGTCTTTTTTCATTGGGATTAACCTCCTTTTTAATTGTGTCAATAAGTTTTTTCCTGCCTCGAAAAAGCTGCTGCTTGACGGTGTTTTCTTTCACACCCTGAAGCTCAGCAATCTCTGAGAGGGTCAGGTCGTTGAGATAATATAATGTCAGCACATCGCGATATCGGTCTTCGAGACAGAGTATCGCTGTGACAATTTCGTTGTAGCTTTCCTTACGGCAGATTTCATCGAGAAGACTCTCGTCAACCTTTGCCTGAGCTTCGTCAAGAACTGTTTCTTTCTCGGGCAAGCCCATTCGAACAATATTCAGCGCTCTGCTTCGGGCGGCTTTAATCATATAGGCACCTGTTTTTACAGAGTCTATATCGTCAATCTTATCAAGGTGTTTCGACACGGCTATAAAAGCATCGTGGACTGCGTCTTCGGCTCGCTGAGGGTCGCTGAGGACCTTGCAGGCTGTAATGTACATTCGGTTTTTATATTTGCCGTAAAGAAGTCTCAATTTTTCTTTGTCATTTTCGCTGTGCATTTTATCTCACCTCCTTATGTCTTTTAAAGGCCTTTCACTTATATAAACACAGTTTCAAAGGGAAAAGTTACAGGGTTTGGGGAATTTTTTTTAGTGTTATTCTGCCTGACGGCAGAGTGTTATTTTCACTTATGTGAAAGTTTTATTGAAACCTGCGGTTTCAGTGTTATTTTATCCGCCACAAAACTTGCGAAGCAAATAAAACTATGCGAAGCATAATATCACTGCGAAGCAATATAACTCGCCTTAAGGCGAATAAAACTGCGGAGTGTTCTTTCGAACACTCCGCTAAATAATTATGCTTCCCAGGGGAACTTGTAGTCAAGACCGAGGTCGTCGCGAACCTTGTTCATTTCAGCCTGAACTGATTCGTTGATGGGTACACCGCTGTCTTTTCTCTGCATCCAGATGTCGTATTCTTTTTCACCTGCTGTGTAGATTCTGTCTTCGCCGGGAGCTTTCTTTGATGCTCTCATTGAACGAACGATGTCACCAGCCTTCTTGCGAGCGATTTCTTCGCCGAGGAAGTGGTTTGTATCAATAGCGATGAAGAAGTGACCGAGCTGATAGGGTCTGATGTTGCCGTCAGCATCCTTACCGTCGAGATCTTTACCGTATGCACCGTCCTGAAGAATTGATGAAAGGAATTCTACGAAGAGTGCGAAACCATAACCCTTGTAACCGCCGAGAGCTTCACCGATACCACCAAGAGTTGTGAGAGCTGCTGTGCCCTGACGGATCTTCTTGAGAGCTACACCTGCATCGCCTTCAACGGGGTTACCGTCGAGATCGATAACAGTACCGGGGTGAATTTCTTCGCCGATTCTCTCGTAGTATTCAACCTTACCGTTCTGTGTGATTGATGTTGCACAGTCAAAGTTGAAGTCGAAATCTTCGTCAGTGGGAACGCCAAGTGTGAAGGGGTTAGTACCGAACATACCCTCAACACCGAGTGTGGGAGCAACTGAAGGACGAGCGTTTGTACCTGTCATACCGATGCAACCAGCCTTTGTAGCCATTGATGTGTAGTAACCTGCAATACCGTAGTGTGTTGAGTTACGAACTGTAACCATACCCATACCGTACTTCTTAGCCTTTTCGATTGCCATGCTCATAGCCTTGTAACCGATAACCTGGCCCATACCGTGGTGACCGTCAACAACTGCTGTTGTTTCTGTCTCCTTGAGGATTTCGAAGTTTGTTACGGGGAACTGAATGCCTGCATTGATTCTGTCGATGTATACGGGCTTGAAACGGTTGCAACCGTGTGACTCGATACCTCTTCTGTCTGATTCGAGGATAACGTCAGTTACGATTTCAGCATCGTCTGCGGGTAC
>JAZQZO010000303.1:0-4091 GCA_045634065.1 Acutalibacteraceae bacterium | reverse complement strand
GGGTGCAGGTGAAGTTGTTGTCAACTCAATTGATACCGACGGTGTGAAGCAAGGTTTCGATATCGAAATGCTCAAAGCTGTCTGTGAAGCTGTCAACGTACCCGTAATCGCATCAGGCGGTGCAGGCTCAGCTCAGGACTTTGTCACTCTCTTCAACGAGATTCCCGATATTGACGCAGGCCTTGGCGCTTCAATTTTCCATTTCGGCGAAGTTCAGATCAAAGATCTGAAAAAGCTCCTTAAAGAAAACAACATTAATGTGAGGTTATAAACTATGATAGATTTTGATATTAATCAGCTCAAGTTCGACGAGAAAGGTCTCATCCCTGCTATCGTCGTTGACTCTATAACAAAAAAGGTCCTCACTCTCGCTTATATGAACCGTGAGAGCCTTGAGATTTCACTGGAAAAAGAGCTTACCTGCTTCTATTCGCGCTCACGTCAGGAACTCTGGCTCAAGGGTGACACAAGCAAAAACTATCAGCACATCGTGTCCATCACAGCAGATTGCGATATGGATGCACTGACAGTTGTAGTTGAAAAAGACGGCCCTGCTTGCCACAAAGGCACAGACTCCTGCTTCACAAATCCCGTGTTCAAGAGCGAGAGCCTTGCTGAGTTTTCGCTCGAGGGTCTCTATGATCTTCTCAAGGGCAGAAAAGAAACTCTCCCCGAGGGTTCATACACAACCTATCTTTTCCAGAAAGGTATCGATAAGATTCTCAAAAAAGTTGGTGAAGAATGCACCGAAGTTATCATCGCTGCTAAAGCTGACGACAAAGCAGAAACCATTTATGAAATCGCTGATCTTGCTTACCACGTAATGGTACTGATGAATGAAATGGGCATTTCAATGGAAGAGGTTCACCGCGAGCTTGCTTCACGTCACATAATCGACCATAAGGTTAAACAGGAAAAAATGACAAAATAAAAAATATTTCAGCAGATAATTCCAATTTGTAATTATCCGCTTTGATTTTAGTATTATTATGTAGTTGTAATCTAAAAAGAAAGGTAGGAGAAACAATGAAAAAATTATTATCACTCATCCTTGCACTTATTCTTACATTTAGCCTTGGTACTCTTGCTTTTGCTGAACAGCCTATTTCTGTTGAGGAAGCAAAGAGTCAGGCTATAAAGTATCTCGGCTATGAAAAAGTTGAAACTGCTCTTGCAAGTGAAACAACATATTATCACAGCTATGAAGGCGAAGTCCCTGTTTACAATGTTATAACAGAGCTTAAGCTCAAATCCGGCAGAACTCTTATTTTATCCAGCTATGTCGATATGTACACAGGCAAGGTCTACACAAGCAATGCATATTTCGTAGGACTTGAAGCTCTTCTGACCAGAAATATCAGTCAGGACGAAGCTTATGATTTAGCTCTTGAAGCTTTCGGTCCGGATAAAAACGATATTGTAGTTCTCAAAAAGGAAAGCGTAGTTACAGAAGACGGTGAAGTAGCTTATCACTTCATTTTCTGCGAGGACTATTTTGAAAGACACGAATGCACAGTACGTGCGAAAAACGGTTTCATTGAAGATATTACTATAAATTACCCCTCAAATATCATCGACAGAATAATACTTATGTTCAAGGTGCTTATTGCAAAGCTCAACATCCTTGGCCGTTTATAATACCACTAAGGCAACCGCTTGTCGGTTGCCTTTATTTTTTTACAATATTAAAAACTTAGTTTAAATATGTCATTTTTTGTTGAAAAGAATAAGTAAAAGTGATATACTGTCTATAGTTAAACTCCAACCGGAAAGGAAAACAATTATGAAGAAAAAACATCTTGTCACCGCTTTGATTTTTATCTTAGCTCTCTGTTTTGTGCTCACAGGCTGCACTTCGAAAGAAGAGCCTGAAACCACCACAACTACTACAGAAGTCACCACCACTGAAGCTCCCCCACCTGTTTATTATAACCCCCTCACAGGTCGTTCAGGCGCTTCTGAAAGCTCAGTGGGCAACAGACCTGTTGCTGTGATGATTAACAACATAAAAGCTTCCCTGCCCCAGTACGGCATATATAAAGCTGATATTATTTACGAGATGCTCGTTGAGGGCGGCATCACAAGAATGATGGCTCTTTACAGCGATTATGCAAAGGTACCAAAAGTCTGCTCCGTGAGAAGTTGCCGTTACTACTTCCCTATTTTCGCTCACGGTTATGATGCGGTTTACTTCTGCTTCGGCAGCAATCAGAGCCTTGCAACACCTACTCTCAAGCGTATCGGCATCGACTACTTTGACGGCAACGAACAGCCTAATTCAAGCGTATTCGGCAGAGACAGCGAAAGACTCAAGAAATACAGCCGCGAACACACAGCTTATGTAGACGGCAAGAATATTCCTCAGCTTCTCAAGGATAACTCCGTCAGAACTACTTCAAAATACGGCGAAGATTTCCTTGCCTTTAACTTCAGAGCCGAAGACGCATCAAAGGCCGTCGGTACCATTGACGCTCAGGATGTAAGACTCAACTTCTCAAAATCATATTACAGCACTTTCACTTATAACACTAAAACCAAGACCTACTATAAAACCCATTGCGGCAACGCTCATATGGACACTGCCGCTGACAAACAGCTCAACTTCACAAATGTTTTCGTACTCGAAACCGATGTCACCAACTATAAAGGCGGCTCACTGATGGAAATTAACTGGAACAAAGGCGAAGGTTATTACATCTCAATGGGCAAAGCTCAGAAAATCACCTGGATTAAACCCAGCGAAGACAGCAACATCACCTTCTATAACGAAGATGGCAGTGAACTCAAAGTCAACACCGGCAAAAGCTACATAGGCGTTATCGGCAGAGAATTGACAACTATCAAAGGCGCTGAAGTCGCTCAATAAACACACCGAATAAAATATCAAAGCAGAGGACAATCAATCCTCTGCTTTTTTATATGCAATTGACAAATCATCAAACTTTCAATCACTTAAAAATATTACCGAAAATATTCTTTATAAAATATATTACATCGGAAAAGAACGCAATAACAGCTAACAAGGTAATCCCCCTTTCATATTTTATATTTAAATGCTAACACGAGTTTCGCATACTTGTCAACAGTACTAACCCCAATGATACAAATTCAAGAAAAGTTGTTTTTTATGCATTAAAAAAGCTCCCCTGAGGGAGCTTTTTCAGTTGTTGGGATATTAATAGTGTACATTACCGCATTCACAAGAAGGATTCATCTTGAAGAGTTTCCAGAAGAACTTTGCAATCTTATAGATAATCTTCATAATAAATGAATCGTTGTGACAAAGGCAATTACAATAGTCGGATGCGTTATACATCAAAGCACTGCACTTATCGCACTTCTTGTTTTCGTCAAGATCAAAGTGACCTGTAGCAGGAATAATTGCACCGATATCCTCGTAATTACAAATTGCGCAATATCTTGAAGCTTCCTTGCCGGGGATTTCACAAGTAGGCTCTACTTTGTCGCTGAGAGTAATATAATGATGTCCGACTACATCGATATTCTTAATGAATTTCAATTCATCGCATCTTGTACATTTTTTATACTCATAACCGATTTCGGTACAAGTGGGTTCTTCAAGTATTGTAGGACCGCTGAAATTGTGACCTAAAGCTTTGTGCTCACGGTAATTGGTTTCATTACCGCAAACTGTGCAGTATTCATATGAATAACCATTAGTTTCACAAGTGCTTGCACGGTAATATAATTCATATTTGTGTTCCGCTGTATTGATATCAACTAAATCTATAGTCTTAGTTGTTGCCCAATCTTCAGCAAAGGTTGCAGTATATCTTGTTGTACCCTTATCTTTGCAGGTTGGCTCAGCAATAACTTTTTTAGCTATATCCGCAAATGCAGTTTCTGTTTTATCGCCTCTGCTACATACTCTTGTCGCAGTACAAGATGAGCCGTCATCTGACCAGGTGTATGTGACTTCGTTCCATTCGTGACCAAGCACACCGCCTGTTGTTGCATTACATACTACACAGGTTGCAGGAGCATCACAAGTTGCATCACTGTAAGTATGCTTTACAAGGTGTTCACATTCATCGCAGAGACAGTCTGTATCTGTATCAGAATCTGCACAA
>JAZQZO010000302.1:0-3531 GCA_045634065.1 Acutalibacteraceae bacterium | reverse complement strand
CCGAAGAGACCGATTGTCTTATCGAGTACAGGGCAGAGCCAGTAGCGGTTGCCGTTTTCGTCGATTTCAAAGTGAGGTGTATCGAAAATATAACTGGGATAAGCAAAACGTACGTGTCTCATAAGATACTTGCCCAAGTGTTCGTTTACTGAGTACTTGATATACTGACCCTCAGGTAGAATTTTAAGTTCAGCCTTCTGTGTTACCATGTTTACAACTACATAACCGGGAAGACCTTCTTTGGTGTTTTTAAGCCACTTAAATACGTCACCGTAAGCGAGAGTTGTAACCTTAACGGGTTCGTTTTTGTAGTTAATCTGAGTCATCTGACCGTAAACTTCAAACTGTGAGATAGCGCCGATTGATGCGAGATCACCGAGAGTACGGTTAGCAAGCACGCTTGCCGCAGCGTTGTCAAGCACGGGTACAGCTGAGAAGTCAGCCTCTTCGATGTCACTTGCAAAGCTTGTCTCTTCGTTTACATCGATGATGTTGCTGTAAGTTTTGGCTCTGAGTACAACTGAAGAAACAACCATACCAACACCTACGATTGCTACAAGAATTGCAATAACGATTATTGAAGGGATGCTGCGTTTCTTTACATATTCTGTATACTCGGGTTTGATGAATGCACCTGATGTGACAAAGAGAAGTCCTACAAAGATTGCAGCAACCGTTCCGATGAACATATAGGTGTCTGTGCTCTTGAAGTTAAGAGGGGGAAGCATAAAGTAATATGCTATAGCACCGCCGATGATAGTACCGATAATGCTGATGATAAGTTTCAGGCCCGGCTTTTCGGGCATAAGGTAAGCACTTTTGCCTCTGCCTCTGGTGTTATCGCCACCGCCTGTAAAATCAACTTGAATAGGTTCCATTAAATTCACTCCTTAAGTTAATGATGATTGGATATTATTGTAATTATACATTGTATAGCATTAAAAAGCAATAGTTTAAAAATTAAATAAAAAATATAAAATTGATATTGTTTTAAAGGTTAAAAAATGATATTATAAACATATTGAGTACAGGAGGTGCTGTTATGAAAAATATTACTAAGAAATTTTTACTTCTTTTATTTGTTACTGCATTTGTCGTATTGACAACAGCTTTTTGTAATGCGGCATATGATATGAGCATATCATCGAGAAGTATGAATGTAGGGGTAGGCAAGAGTACTCAGCTTACAGCTACAGTAAACGGTGTTGATTCTCAACCTTCAATTGAATGGTCTTCTTCAGATGCTACTGTTGCAACGGTAAACAGCAAGGGTAAGGTTAAAGGCATCAGAACGGGCAACTTTGAAATTACAGCCACAGCTAATATCGGCGGTGAAACTGTTAGTGCGAAATATCCTATGAAGGTTGTAAAAAATGAGAACGTACTTAATTCTTATATGGAGACCAACAATCTTCTATCCTATCAGTTCAGCTATGATTACGGCGGATATTACTATGCCAACGATAAAGCATCCTGGCAGGAAAACTTCGGCTTTGCAAGAGTTTATGACTATGTTGCGCCTTATGTAGGTATGGAGTATGATTACATAAGAGTGTTTTTCACCTATGATGACGAAGATTTTATGGTTCAGCTTTGGAAAGGTCAGTACGGTGTTCTTTACGGTGGAGAAATAGGTATTTATAACCGCGATGCTGACGGACTTGACTCACAGCCGTTCACTTTCTACAATGCTGCAAGTAAGAGATACTGGCCTACAATGGATATGAGTGTTTATCATCAGGAAAAGGAAGGAGATCTTCCTAAGAATTATAAGCTCTTATTCAAACGCCCCACAGATAAATATTGGTGGTGCACAGGCTTTGTACCGGGAACTCTCAGACAGTATGAGCCTGCAGACGAATTGAGAATTGAAGCAACTCTTACTTTTAATGACGCTCATATGGCAACTCTCTTTGCCGATGGTATTCGTAAATGCGGATTTACAAAATGTGCTTCAAAAGCTGATATGGGTATAGATGCTTATTATCAGGACGGTGCAAATGTAACATTGTCCTGGCAGAACATAAGTGAAGCTGAAAACACAATGGCTGTAAAAGCGGGAATCGGTGTTCTTTTTGTAGCGAGACTTATTGCATTCTTCTTTAAAATAGGTTGGTATGGCTTAGTGCTTTCGATAATACTCTGATAATATTTCTGCCTTGCATCTCCGGGTGTAAGGCAGTTGTTTTTGTCGAAAACAAACTATTGAAATATATATCTTTTTATGTTAAAATAAAGTAATTATGTTATTATGTTCTATAACTTAAGTATACAGAATAATTTTTATGAGGTGATATAAATGGGCTTACTTAAAAAGCTCTTCGGAGATTACTCGACCAAAGAAGTCAAGAGAGTAAATCCCACAATGAACAAGGTTCTTGCCCTTGAAGAGGAATATTCAAAGCTCACTGACAGTCAGCTTAAGGCGAAAACCGAAGAATTTAAAGAAAGACTTCAGAATGGTGAAACTCTTGACGATATTCTCCCCGAAGCTTTTGCAACTTGTCGCGAGGCTTCCTGGCGTGTGCTCGGTATGAAGCACTTCCCGGTGCAGATTATCGGCGGGATCATTCTTCATCAGGGACGAATTGCTGAAATGAAAACAGGTGAAGGAAAAACTCTTGTGGCTACTTTACCTGCATACCTCAACGCTCTTTCGGGCAAGGGTGTTCATATTGTTACTGTCAATGACTATCTTGCACGCCGAGACAGTGAATGGATGGGTAAGGTTTACCGCTTTTTAGGTCTTAGCGTTGGTCTTATTGTCAACGGTCTTGAAACAGACGAAAGACGCAAGGCGTACTCTGCCGATATTACTTACGGTACCAACAACGAAATGGGCTTTGACTATCTTCGTGACAATATGGTGCAGTATTTTGACCAGAAAGTTCAGCGTGGTCATAACTTCGCAGTAGTCGACGAAGTTGACTCAATTCTTATTGACGAAGCAAGAACTCCTCTTATTATTTCCGGTATCGGTTCACGTTCAAGCGAACTTTACAGCACTGCCAATATGTTCGTAAGAAGTCTTAAATGTCTTAAGATCGGAGAGGTTGACTCCAAGGCTGATTTTGAAGAGCTTGCTAAAGAAGCGGGTGCGGACTATGTTGTTGACGAAAAGGCAAAGAGTGCAACTCTCACTAAGAGCGGTATCAAAAAGGCTGAACGTTTCTTCAATATCGAAAATCTCAGTGACCCTGAACATATGACCCTTTCACATCATATCAATACAGCTGTCAAGGCTTACGGTATAATGAAACGCGATGTTGACTATGTTGTAAAAGACGGCGAGGTTCTTATTGTTGACGAGTTCACAGGCCGAATTATGATAGGCAGACGTTACTCAAACGGTCTTCATCAGGCTATCGAAGCTAAAGAAGGCGTTAAGATTGCGAAAGAAAATAAGACCCTTGCAACCATCACATTCGAGAATTATTTCCGTCTTTACTCAAAGCTTTCCGGTATGACCGGTACTGCTATGACAGAGGAGCAGGAATTCCAGGAGATTTACTCACTTGACGTTGTTGAGAT
>JAZQZO010000301.1:0-5119 GCA_045634065.1 Acutalibacteraceae bacterium | reverse complement strand
AAGCCAAGTTTTGCCGTCGTCTTCGTGCTTGCGAAGAACATTAGCAGTTTCTTCGGGACGTTTGTAGTAACCCTTCATAAGTGAGGGACCTGTGATGCAAACTTCACCGATTTCATTGAAGCCAAGCTCGTTGCCTGATTCTTCGTCGAAAATGCCTGCTGTGATTGTGATTGAGGGAATACCAACACTACCTGACTTATAGATATCATTTACACAGAATGAAACGGCTGCTGATGACTCTGAAAGGCCGTAACCCTGTGAAATGGGGTACTTCATACCGTGTGACTTTGTGAACTCACCGAGTTTCTTTTCGAGACCCTTGTTCATTGTGTCACCGCCTGAACCGAGACACTTAAGGAAAGAAAGATCCATATTCTGAAGTTCCTTACTACGCATAAGAGCCTCATAGAAAGCGGGAGTACTTACAGAGTGGTTGGGCTTGTATGTCTTATAAAGCTTACCGTACTGGCTGAGGTCAAACTTGGGAATGGGGATAAGTACAAGACCCATTGAAAGAGGCATATGCATACCGCAGCACATACCGTATGATGTGAAGATGGGGATGATATCGAGGAATGTTTCACCCTTGTCATAGTAAAGACCTGAATATTTGAAGTTGTGAGCTGTAGCGTTAGCACCATCGTTTGTGATCATAACACCCTTAGCGAAACCTGTTGTACCGCCTGTGTAGGGGATTGAGAACACTGCATCGCCCTGATAAGGAGCTTCAACTGCTGTTGTGCCCTTGCCTTTTTCAAGGAATGTGCTGTAAGTGACAAGCTTATCACTGTAGGGAAGGTTTGTTTTAACCTTAATGTTCATTGCCACTCTCTTGATGAAGGGCAGTGACTGTGAAGCTGAAACTGCGATAATAAGATCCTGCTTGAGTTCATCAACGATAGGAGCGATTTTTTCATAGACAACGTTCATAACAACGAAAATCTTTGATTCTGATTCTACAACAGCGCGACGGATGCTTTCGATATCCATACGAGGGTCAATAGTGTTTGCTGTTGCGCCGAGTTTGTTAAGAGCATATACACAGTAGATCGTTTCAGGTGTAGCAACTGAAAGGAATGAAACGATATCACCCTGCTTTACACCTATAGCAGCAAAAGCGTTTGCTGTTTCATCAATGTTCTTTTTAAGTGTAGCGTGAGTGATTTTGTTGCCGTAGTAGTTGATGGCAACTTCATTCTGTCTGTCTGCATTTGATTCAGTCATATAACGATATGCTGTCTTATGGGGATAGGGGAGACTCTTTACGTCCTCTGAATAGTATTTCATCCAGGGCTTTTCAACAGAAATTCTCTTTGTTGTGGTTGATTCGCTCATTATGAAGCTCCTTTATTTTTATATTTTTCTTTCTCGCCTTTTTGGGTTGCGCTGTATTTTGAATTTTTTGTAAAAACAGAATAATACAACACTAACATTCAGAATAATAACATAATGATATTGTAAATTTGTTAATTCAATTTTAATTTTTTGGTCATATGCACAAAAAATAAACAATAAATTTGTTGTATAGTACTATAAGAAATCGACTGACAGGCATTTTCTGTTGTGAAAAAATATGATATATTATATGTGTGCATCAAAAAATAAAAACGGAGTTAACTTGAATGAACAGGAATACACTCAAATATATAGCTGTAATAGCTATGCTGACGGATCATATTGCCTTGGCCTTTGTAGGTATGGATAATCCTCTCGGAGTTCTTATGAGGGTTTTCGGCAGACTCACAGCACCAATAATGTGCTATTTTCTTGTGGAAGGTTATATGTACACTCGCTCAAAAAAGAAATATGCCGCAAGACTTCTGATTTTTGCAGTAATATCGCAAGTGCCCTTTTCTTATCTTGTCACAGGGCGTTTATGGGGCGGAAATCTCAATATGATATTCACCTTGTTTTTCTGCTTTGCAATGCTTCTCTGCCTCGAAAAAATTGAAAACAAATTTCTCAGAGTGGTTTGCGGATTCGGACTATGTTGTATCTGCACCTATTGTGATTGGGGCTTGGCAGCACCCTTGTGGATTATGTTTTTTGCTATATTCAGAAATGATAAGAAGAGACTTTGCCTTGTCTATGCTTTGATATGTGTCTTTTGGACTCTTCGCTCAGTAAGCCTCACTGTAGCTGATGGCGGGATGTGGTATAACGGTTTATGGCAAGCAGGTACGTTAGGTTTTATTCCGTTTATTTATCTGTATAACGGGCAGTCAGGTAAAAGTTCAAAGTTCAGTAAATGGTTTTTCTATGTGTTTTATCCGGCTCATATTCTTGTTATTGCAGTTATCTATAGAAATGTTTTGCCTTTCATATAATATTGTCGTTTATGAAAATAAGGACAGGTACAAAACCTGTCCTTTCTGCTTTATATTTGCCCTCGCCGGACGGGCATTCGTTTTGCTGTCGCGGTTAACCTCTTTGTCAGGCGAGGTAAGACGAATTAAAAATGCGCTGATTATTTTTCCAACCAAGCGAGAATATCTTCGAAAATCTTCTCTCTGTCGCACTCATTAAGAATTTCGTGTCTGTCTCCGGGATAAAGATAACAAGTAGGGGTATGACCTGCATCTTCAAGATTGTCACAGACATTTATAACACCCTTGCCGTACATACCGACGGGGTCTTTTGCACCTGATATGAGAAGAATAGGGAGAGTGGGTGGAATAAGTGAAGCCCAATCGCTGGTGCAAGCTGAGTTGGCAATTGAAACGAGGTCTCTGAGAAGTGCCATTTTGAATCCGGAACCGCAAAGAGGGTCTTCTATGTAGTTCTGAATATTTTCTTCATTTTGTGAAAGCCAGTCAAGACTTGTTTTTGCACCGGGCATCCAGATTTTCTGTGCTTTATCTAAAAGTGCATCAGGTACCTTAGCCTTTGCACCGAGCTTTTTGCAAAGAAGTCTGATAGGTTCTTCGAGTACCGCTGCCGCTGAGGGAAGTTCTCCGGTACCACAGAGGATAAGACCTGAAAGTTCATTCCAGAAACTTGTTGCATAAACTCTTGCACAGAATGAACCCATACTGTGTCCGAAGAGGTAATAGGGGAGCTCAGGGTAGCGCTTATGCATAACAGAATAGAGAATATGCATATCGTCAATCATACGAAGATCGCCATCTTCTTCAGCAGTGAAGCCTAAGTCATCGAGACAGTCGACACTTTTGCCGTGACCTATATGGTCGTGACCGCAAACTACATAACCGTTATTTACAAGGAAACAAGCAAACTCATCATATCTTTCGATATGCTCAGAAACACCGTGTGTAATCTGAAAAACAGCCTTGGGCTCTTTTTTGTCGTCCTGCCATATACGGCAGTGTATTTTATTAACTCCTGTTGAGGAAAGGAAATAAGCATCTTTTCTGATAATCGCCATAATTTTTGACCTCCGATTATTTAATAACGCGTATATTATAATACAAAATTTACAAATAATCAATAACTAATGTAATTTTAAGGTTAACAGCTTATTATGGTTTACATTAGGCAGAAAATGGTATATAATGAATGTAATTTAATCTGAGAGTGAGGACAGTTATGTTTGGCTATGTGAAAACCGACAAGCCTGAAATGAAAATAAAAGAGTATGAAGCCTACAGAGGGTTATACTGTTCTCTTTGCAAGGCTATGGGCAAACACTTTGGTGTTTTTTCGAGACTTACTCTCAGTTATGATATAACCTTTTTAGTTTTGGTGAGACTTTCCTTTTCGGGTACTCTGCCGTGTTTTGACAGTGGCAGATGTGCCTTTAATCCAACGAAAAAGTGTAATTATTGCACTAATGCTGAGGAAGAACTCAGATATGCTTCTGCCGTTGCTATGATGATGTTTTATCATAAAGTCAGAGACAATATAAACGACGGCAGTGTACTTAAAAAGCTCTTGATGTATCTGCTTTTGCCCTGGGCAACACTCAAGTATAAAAAAGCAAAAAAGATGTACGGTGAAATTGCAGAAATAGTGGCAGAATGTATGTCAAAGCAGGCAGATGCAGAAAAGAAAAACTCATCACTGACTGACGAAGCCTCTCATCAGAGTGCAGAAGCTCTCGGCAGAATTGCTGCATATAATATGAATGACCCTGAGGGCAATATTTACCGTTTCGGCTACGGCATCGGTAAGTGGGTTTATCTCACCGATGCTTTTGACGATATTGAAAAAGATATTAAAAGCGGAAGTTACAATGTTTTTGTCAATAAATATAATCTCACTTATGATAATTACACTCAGCAGATAAAAAGTGAAATAACAGCCACAATAAATATGTGCAGTGTTCTTTTTATAAATGCCTATGAAAGCATAGAAAACAAGAGTCTTAGTCCTATAATGGAAAATATCATCTATGAGGGGATGCACAAAAGTCTCGACAGAATACTGAAAGGCGAAAATAAAGATAAAAATCGAAAGGAATAAACAGATATGAGAGATCCATATGAAATTCTTGGTGTTCCGAGAAGCGCCACCAAAGATCAGATAAAAGCAAAATACAGAGAACTTGCAAAGAAATATCATCCCGATAATTATGTGGGTTCACCTCTTGCTGAAACAGCCAATGAAAAAATGCAGGAAATAAATGAGGCTTATGACGCTATTATGAACGGCACCGCTTCAAATTCACATTACTCATCAGGCGGCGGTTTTAATGATTACACGCAGGTACGCGAGCTTATGAGAAGAGGTGCGCTTGATGCTGCCGAGCAGATTCTCGAAGCAATGCCACAGAATACACGCGATTCACAGTGGTACTATCTCAAGGGTCAGATTAACTATCAGCGTGGCTGGACAGATCAGGCTTTCACCTATTTTGCAACAGCTCACAATATGGAACCAAACAATGCAGAGTACCGACACGCTTTTGAAAACCTTAGTCGCCAGCGTTCTGGCGGTTTCAGAACATCTTCAAGACATAATTCGTCTTCCTCAGACTGCGATACCTGCGGTATCTGTCAGGGTCTCTTATGTGCTGACTGCTGCTGCGAGTGTATGGGCGGAGACTGTATTCCTTGTTGCTAAAGCAAATTCGGAATTCTGAATTGCTGGCGAGTAAAAGCAAATAAAAAACTTCCATTCCGCAGAATAATATCACATCTTTGAAAAAGAGGTTAATATG
>JAZQZO010000300.1:0-1800 GCA_045634065.1 Acutalibacteraceae bacterium | reverse complement strand
AGAATCAGTAGCAATGTACCCATAATAAATGAGGGCATCGACACGAATGCTGTAGTTATAACCATAATAATTTTATCGACTAACTTGTTTCTGCGAAGTGCTGCAAGAGAGCCGAGACATACACCTGAAACAAGGGCAATAAGTGCGGCAACGACACCAAGCTTTGCCGAAACCTTAAGACCGTCAGAAATTATATCGATAACATCACGGCCTCTCTGCTTGAGCGAGGGACCAAAATCAAAATCAGTTACAATATCCTTAAGATATGTGAAATACTGTGTCATCAGAGGTTTGTCGAGTCCGTATTTTGCCTCGAGAGCTGCCTGTGCAGCAGGTGTAGTAGCTTTTTCACCAACGAATGGTCCGCCGGGCACAGCACGCATAACAAAGAAGGTTACAGTAATAACAATCCATATTGATAAAAGCGAAAGTGCTACTCTTTTTAATACATACAACAATGTCTTAGAGTTCAAATAAATACCACCTTATAAAAATTTTTAACTTACTTAATTTTAATTACGAATTATATTATAACAAAAAATCCTAAAAAATACAAGAAGCTATATTGATTTGGATAAATTTTAGATGTAAATTCACTCGTTTATGAGTTCATCACAAGCTAAAACATAGTGAACGATAACTCTTACAGCTTCAAAGAAACCTTCAATATCAATCATTTCATCACACTGATGCGCGCCACCGTGGCCATCAGGCATCTTTAATACCGGTGTTTCTCTGTTTTCTTTTATGATATAAGTGCCAACTGAGAAAGCATTTTTGATTCTTCTTGCATAGGTACCGCCTGACATCAGCACGCTCTTGAGTTTCATACCTGTACATTCAGCATAGATTTCTTCAAGTTTGAGAGGTATCTTGCTATTTTTATCAATCGAAAAACCTGCACGGTTGTCTTTATAGGTTATATCGAATCCTTTTGCATCAAGAGTAGCAACACTGTTGTTTTCGATATCTTCAGCACTATAAGTATCTCCGTATCTGCAGTCAAAGCTAAGAAAGATATTGCTGTCTTCAACTTTTACCATACCGTTAACTGTCGTTGTCTTACCGAAGTTGATATCCTCGTGTGCAACATTTAGTGATTCACCGTAAGAAGATGAAAGAACATCTTTGACTTTTAGCATAATTGCTCTGTCATTTTCACAAAGATTTACGCAATCTGATAAAAGCTCTGCAGTTAAATATGCCGCATTGACTGAGCCTTCAGGAATACTAGCGTGTTTTGCGACACCTTTTGCAAGTATTTTGATTGATTCTTCATTGCTCGTAAGAGTAAAAATGCTATCGTCAGCAATTTTAGTTTTAAGTTCACTGAGAAGCTCAGCAGAGTACCTGATTTCAGTGGTGACCTTATCGAGTACGATATTGAATGCTTCTCCGCCTTGCATCGAAATAATATCTGCCAGTTTTTCTCTGCTTTTGCACCAGAAATGATAAATACCTTTTTCACCTGTACTGCAAGGAAAATCCGCATCAGGCACAATAGAAACATCGGGCATAGTTTGTTCTTCGAGATATCTGTCCATATCACCCATACCGCACTCTTCATCTGAACCGATAAAAGTCTGAAGTGTGCTTTTAAGCGGAATGTTACTGTCTCTGAAAAACTCAGTAAGACAAAGAGCAGCCATAATACCCGATTTATTATCTTCAGTACCCCTGCCGATAAGGGCACCATCTTTAATTATAGGATTGAAAGGCTCAGTATAAAGCCAGTCCTCACCTACGGGTACAACGTCACTGTGACAGAAAAGGCCGATTTTCTTTTCACCGCTGCCATAT
>JAZQZO010000299.1:0-4721 GCA_045634065.1 Acutalibacteraceae bacterium | reverse complement strand
AGGAGATAACCGTCTTTATAAGTAGCGCTGATAGTTTCGGCAGTGTCCTTGTCATCACAGCAGCCTGCATCGAAGAGGTCTGTAATAAGAGCCTTAACCTTATCGCATACAGTATACTTGCCCTCATTTGAAAGCTCAGCCATCCACTTGCTTACAGCTTCAGCGTTTTCGTCTGTAAGATGATAGAGAAGTCTTTCAAGGTTTGATGAGATAAGAATATCCATTCAGGGTGAAGTTGTTGTGAAGAACTTTCTGTTTCTGTCGTAAGTACCTGTCTTGAGGAAGTCGGTGAGTACATTATTGGCATTTGAAGCACAGATAAGCTTGCCGAAGGGTATACCCATCTTCTTAGCATAGTATGCAGCCAGGATGTTACCAAAGTTACCTGTAGGTACAACAACATTGACTTCGTCGCCATTTTTGATAGTACCGTTTTCGATAAGGTCGCAGTATGCTGAAATGTAATAAACAATCTGAGGAACAAGTCTGCCCCAGTTGATTGAGTTAGCTGATGAGAACATCATACCGTTTGCATCGAGCTTTGCTGCAACTTCTTTGTCGGTAAAAATCTTCTTAACACCACTCTGAGCATCGTCGAAGTTACCGTTGATAGCGCAGACAGCCACGTTTTCGCCCGCCTGAGTTGTCATCTGTAATTTCTGCATTGGGCTTACACCGTCATTGGGATAGAAGACCATAATCTTTGTACCGGGTACATCTTTGAAGCCCTCAAGTGCAGCCTTACCTGTATCACCTGAGGTAGCAACAAGAATGACGATAGTCTTGTCTGCAACGGTCTTTTTAGCAGCAGTTGTCAGAAGATAAGGAAGAAGCTGAAGAGCCATATCCTTAAATGCACAGGTGGGACCTCTCCATAATTCGAGAATGTTTTTACCCTCGGCGATAGTCTTGATGGGAGACACCTTATCGCTTGAGAATTTGCCCTTAGCATATGCACCGCTGACACACATATCGATTTCGTCTTCTGTGTAGTCTGTAAGATAGAGTGCGAGGACCTTCTTAGCTCTTGAAATATAGTCAAGACCTACGAGTGAATCAACGAACTCCTTTGAAATTGCAGGAATTGATTCAGGCACGAAGAGACCTCCGTCCTTTGAAATACCCTGGGCAATAGCCTGGGCAGAAGTAACTTTTACGCTTTTATCTCTTGTACTTGTGTAAAGCATTTTTATATACCTCCGTTTTTTAAGAGAATTATAATCGTTTTATTGTAACACATTAAAAGAAAAAAGTAAAGAGGTGGAAAGAAAGTTAAGAGTTAGAACCCCTCAGTCTTTTGCTACGCAAAATCCAGCTCCCCTTTCAGGGGAGCCAAGAGTTTTTTCTTTTACTTCAAGATAACATTAACTCGTCGCCCCTGAAAGGGGAGATGTAACGAAGTGACAGAGGGTCAATTAATAATTCTTTCTGCATTCCTATAAAAAGCACCCTCAATCACCCTCTCGCTAAGACCCGAGGAAAGAAGAAACGCCCTGAGCTCCCCTACCTTATCAACTCCGTCAAGTTCAGGTGACATCTCTGCTCCGTCAAAGTCACTGCCGAAAGCTATGCACTCCTCACCGCCAAGCGAGAGCAGATATTCAATATTCTCCCTGATTTTATCGAAGACTCTCCCCCGCCCTAAAAATGTGGGATAGAAGTTAAGTCCGATGAGACCGCCACGGCTGATTATCTCTTTTATCTGCCACTTTTTCAGATTTCGAATGTGCGGACAGATGTCATAGCAGTTGCTGTGGGTTGCGATGATTTTCACGCTGTCAATGAGGCACACCTCATAAAATCCTTGCTCATTCAGATGTGATACATCAAGAGTCATATTGTACCTTGCCATTTCCCTGACGGCATCTTTACCCAAAGCCTTAAGACCTCCTTTGGCGTGTACCCCTGAAGCAAGATCGTTTTCACCGTTCCAGGTAAGGGACATTATTTCAACTCCCCTGCTTTTGAAATAGGCGATATTATTTATGTCACCACCCAAAGCACTTGCGTTTTCTATTGATAGGTGAGCTGATATATTGGCACATTTGGATATGATAGGGTTCATCACTGTTTCATAATAATCCAGCATATTTTTGCATAAAGAAAAAGCAGCCTCACCCCGAAGCTCGTCACTGAGCCACAGAGCGAAATACTGCTCGTACTTTTCAATTGTCTTTGCCTTAACTGCATTTATCTGCAAGTCGCCGTCAAGAAGCGACTTTTTCTCTTTGTACGCCCTGCTGATTGTATCGCAATGAAGGTCAAAATATCTCATACTGTCCCCCGAAATTTTCTGCTGAAAAAGCGTTATCGATAAGGTTGTGCCTGATGATTTTGCCGTCTTTCTGCCACAACTCGAGTACGTCAAAGCGCGGCTGTTTGTAACATTCATTTTCACCGAGATAAGTTATTGCAGTCAAGGTGAGCTTTTTTTGTTTGCGAAAGTCTACCGCCTCGGCAGGGGTACCAAGAGAGCGGAAATTGCGGGTTTTGACCTCAACAAAACAAAGGATATTATCATTTTCTGCTATCAGGTCGATTTCACCATAGCGTGAGTGATAATTTCTATCCACAATTGTGTACCCAAGGCTCTCATATAACCTTGTAGCGAAGTTTTCACCCAAATCACCGATTTGCTTCGTGCTCATATCACTCACCTAAAATTTTCTTCAGGAAGGTACGTCTGTGCTCGGGGCAGATGCCGTGCTCGGCTATCATTTCATAGTGGAGCTTTGTGCCGTAGCCCTTGTGCTTTGCAAATTGGTACTCGGGGTATTTCTCGTCCATTTCAAGGCAGTATCTGTCACGGGTAACCTTTGCTAGTATTGATGCGGCCGCGATAGATACGCTTTTGGCATCACCCTTGACGAGAGTGCGCTGTTCAATAGAAAGTCCCGGCTTCTGGTTGCCGTCAATGAGTGCGATATCTGCTTTGACCGAAAGACCCCCAACAGCTTCGCGCATAGCTTTGAATGTAGCCTGCAGGATATTGATTTCGTCGATAGTGGCGGCATCAACCATCACAACAGAATATGCGAGAGCCTTTTCTTTTATGATATCAAAAAGCATATCGCGTTTCTTTTCGCTGAGTTTTTTTGAGTCGTTTATACCCTGGATTTCACAGTCAACAGGCAATATAACTGCCGCTGCACATACAGGACCGCAGAGAGGTCCTCTGCCTGCCTCATCAACGCCACAGACAACTTTATAGCCCTCATCGAGAGCTTGTTTTTCGTATTCGTAATTCATTTTTACATCCTCGCTTTTGTTAGAATAATCCGTCCGGCTTCACCTAAGGCAAAGCTACCTACCCTTAAAGATAGCGCAGATTTTTATTATAAATCTATATCAATTTTGTAGTTGTCGTCGATAAATATGCAGTTAGCATTGTACTCTTTTGCAAGAGCGTGAATATGTCTGTTATCTTCGAGCACACTTTCCAGAGTGCAACAGCTATCATCGAGTCTTTCTTCAATGACACAGGCATATTTCTTGATATCTTCGAAGTGATTTCGTATGTACTTCTCACTCATAATAAGGCAGTAGTATCTGATGTTTTTCAAATAATCATCAGTAAAACTTTTCTGCCAATTGAAAGGAATGTAGCACCCCTCGACAATAAGATTCTGTTTGTTTTCTATGGCAGTTTTGATGATTTCTCTGACTATAGGCCAGAGGTACTCTGTAAGCTTTTCCTCATCGTTCAAAGGAGTAAGTACTGTATTACCGCTACGGATAAGACCCATTTTAAGATGGTCGATCGATAAGTATGGGTAATTATATTTTTCAAGCAGTTTCTGAGCCAAAGCTGTTTTGCCTGTATGTGATGCACCTGAGATTAGTATAATCATAGCTTTCTCCTTGGCAGGTTCTTATGGACAACCGATGATCACCCATATAATTCACAATTAATTTTACTTTTCATCTGACGGTTAGTTTAGTTTTCGCTCAAGCCGCGGAGGCTCTTACTTTGTCCTGAGCGACAAAGTAAGCAAATCGCTCTTTTTTGTTGCCGTAAGTATCTGCTTCCGGGCAAGACTTCTGTCCGCCTCCAACTGCTAACTTACCGAAGCACTTCGGTTTTATACTTTATCATAGATACATTAATGGCACACTCCATCACCTTTTTAGAAGTCTCTACCTACCTGCGTTAGCAGTTTCCGCAGCGGATTAGTTTCATATGGATTGATGTAGAAACGGACAAGCGATGCTCGCCCCTACAACTCCTAACTCCTCACTTCTAACTCCTGACTGAAATAAAGCTGCCGCTTTCGCGACAGCTTTGTGTGTTTTATTCAAGGACTGTGCAGAAGTTGAAGATTGCTGCAGGAAGTTCGTCTTTGTCAGCTGAAATTGTGAATACAAAGTTCTTTTCGTGAGCTGATGAGAGTTCGTAAATCTTCTCAAGGAATTCAGCGAGAGCTTCATAGTTTCTGCCACCGATACGAAGTGTAGCATCTACAAGCACGTCTGTGATGTCGTGGTTGCCTGCGCAAACACCTGCGAGGAAACCGAAGAATGAAGCATAACCTTTGATTTCGTAATCGTCAGTTGCGATAAGTCTTGCCTGATAATTAACGTCATATGTTAACTTGGTTTCTTTCTCTACGCAAACTACGTTACCCTTTGAATTTTCAACAGCCTGGTTTACGCAAGAAATCAAGCGCTTAGTCTTTCCTGAACCTTTGTGTCCTAAAATAATAGAAATCATTTATAATTCC
>JAZQZO010000298.1:0-2550 GCA_045634065.1 Acutalibacteraceae bacterium | reverse complement strand
TGACCAGATTGTTGATGTTTGCGGTGAAGCGAATGATGCAGCTGCTTTCAAGGCAAACGTTATTAAATACTGTACTGCTGAAAAGGGCTTTGAGTTATTTGATGACACCTCAGCGCAGCCCGTTCTTGCTCATATAGTTTCAAACCAGTATGATTGTTGGGATACTACCAGATATTTTTCAAGCTTCGGTATTGCTTTCTATGATTTTGAGCTGACTCCAATTGTTGAGGAAGGTCTTAAATATATTTCTGCAGCTGATAATTATGAGTCTCTTCTGGAGGCTTCTGAAAATAAAGTTCCTGGTGTTTCATATGTAGTGGATAACGATAGTTCGGCAGGTGTGAGTTATATTCAGAATCCAACTTCTATATCTGCATCTGCCAGTGTCTCTGCATCAAAATCTGTTACTAATTCCTTATCCACCAGTTTCAGCGAATCCAACAGCCACACATTTAGCAAAGCACTTAGTATAGGTACGGAAATTACACCGATTAAAGACTTCTTTAAATTCTCCGTAGGTGTTAATTTTTCAACTTCTGATGCATTTTCAACTGCTTTTTCAGAAAGCACATCTGTTTCTGAAACAATTTCGACATCCAGCTCTGCAAGTGTTACCCTTCCTCCCTATACAGAGATCGGCATCAGGCAGACTACATCAACTGTTGATAAGGCATTTACATATAACTGTCCCGTTTATGTTACATATAAGGTAGTCATTTTTGCTATGAATGCTGGCTATACACAAGGTATTGTATCTGATGAGGGTTCATGGGAAGGTAGCGCATATGAGCAAGGATCTGTTTGTGTAGGTTTTGGTTCTGATGAAAATCTCGGTGGTATCAGTGCTACAGAAAACCTTTATAACAGAGTCAAAGCAAGCTCACCCTCTTTTGAAGTTGCATACGGTAATGTTTCCGGTTCAAAAGTAGATCATGACCTCTATGATGAATACGAGTCGATTAATTATATTGACTGGGCTTCTTCTGAAGCAAATTCCGATCTTAAGGATTGGGCAGATAAAGCAAAGAATAACATCCCCATGTCTTCTATGGGCGGTACAATGAATATTAAAACTGATACTATCGGTACTGAGCTCACTCAGATTTACCCCATGTATGACCTTGAGAGAGTAAGATTTGAAGGCGATGGTACATATAATCTTGCTATCGGTGGCAGTCTTGACCTTAACACAGTAAACGTTGTCGGTCTTAACAAATTTGACCATCCCTATTACGGCTTCCGCGCCACAATGGGTTCATGGCACCTTTGCGATAAAAACGGTAACGATCTTCCCGCATACGAAGCAGGCAAGGGTATTTCTGTTACTGCTGCTCCCACAACTCAGCTTATTACCGCTTATGAGCTCGGCGACTATTATCTCAGATTTGATATTGATGAAGAGTATTACACCAAGGCAGTTGACAGAAAGACCTACATCACAAACGATGACCTTGAAATGACAGCTATTCTTAAGCTTTCTGTTACCGATACGGGTAATAATCACACCTGCCGTCCCGGTGGCTGGATAACCTACATTCCTGCTAACTGTGTCGTTGAGGGTGAACGCTATAAGAACTGTCTTACCTGCTCCAAGCGTATGGCAACGGAGGTTATTCCCAAGGCAGACCACATTCCCGTTGAGGTGGTTACACCTGCAACCTGTAATACAGACGGCAGTAAAATAACTACTTGCCTTACCTGTAAAACTGTTATTTCAAGTGAAGTGATTCCCGCAACGGGTCACGGCAATACATATACCGTAACAACTGTTGCTCCTACCTGCACTACTGTAGGTGAAAAGACGATTTACTGTTATGACTGCAATAAGCCTGTCGGCTCAGATGAAATCGGATTCAAAAATCACAACAGCGGTGCATGGAATGTTGACTTTGAGCCTACTGCAGGCCGTGACGGTCAGATGACAAGATACTGTATCGATTGCGGCACACCGCTTGAAAGTAAGGTTATTGCGGGTAATAACAACAATCCGGGAAGCGGCACGGATAACACTCCCGATAACGAGTGCGATCATTTCTGCCACGGTACGGGACTTCCGGGCTTCTTCTGGAAGTTAGTCCGTATTTTCTGGAAGCTGTTCAGAATCAGTCCTATATGTGAATGCGGAGCAGTTCATTATTGATATAAGCCCTACGCCGAGAGGATATTCCTCTCGGCGGTTTGCGGTATTATAAATAAAAATAATAAAGGAGCTTTAAAATTATAAAAAACAGAACAGCGCAGCTGATATTACTGTATTGACTGTTTTTTGCCGAGAGCAGTTGAATTTTACTTCTTTATATAATATAATCGGTTACAGAACTGAAGTGAGGTAATCTTTTATGGCAAAACAGAAGGATATCAAAACCAATGCAATGCGCATTCTCGATAAAACCAAAACACCGTACAAGGTAAACTACTATAGCTGTGATGAGTTTATAGACGGAATGCATATTGCCGATATGCTCTCACAAAGCTATGATATGAGCTTTAAAACTCTCGTTGCGGTAGGGAAAAGCAAGGAAAACTATGTTTTCTGTCTGCCTGTTGATA
>JAZQZO010000297.1:0-4243 GCA_045634065.1 Acutalibacteraceae bacterium | reverse complement strand
TATCAACTAAAATCTGATCGAGATGAGCTTCAGTGTACTTAAACTTAGCAGTAACTGCATCTGTGATAATGGGTACACCTACTGTTACGATTCCGGCACCTACAGTGCAAACAAGACGAACAACTGTAAGGATGTTACCTCTGACTGTCGTGTCATTTGTAAGACAGGTTGCAAGTCCCCAATAAGGTACGTCAGCAACTGTATAAACTACTGACCATATAACATAAAGAACTGAGATAGTTACGAATGTCCAAACAGTTTTAGCTTCAAAAACAGGAAGGAAGCAAAGAATTGTACAAATACCGATAGGAAGAGCCATCCACTTAAGATAAGGACGACATTTACCCCACTTTGTTCTTGTCTTGTCAACAATTGAACCCATAATAGGGTCGTTGAACGCGTCAAAAACACGTGTTGCAAGCATAAGGAAAGCAACAGCTACCGCACCTTCCATTGCTCCGATTTTAACGCCCTCGGCACCGAAAAGAAGTGCGTCTGTCATAAAGACTGTAAGATATGAACCGATAATAGTACAGATAAAGTTCTGACCGAAACCGGCAACACCGTAAGCTACGGCTTCTTTCGGCTGAACGCCCTTACCGGGAGTTGTGCCGAAAAGTTTGTGAAGAAAAGATGAATTCTGCATTTAAGCCTCTCCTTTATTTTATAATAATGAGTATTTTAACATATTCTATAAAAAAAGGCAAGGATTTTAACAGTTTATACAAAATTTAATTATAAAAAAACAAGGCAATCATAAGACTGCCTTGTTTATAGAACTTCTTCAAACCTTGTGTAAACCTCTGAAATGATGTATAAAAAAATACCATTTTGGAGGTTTAAATTATGCCAAAGTACAAAGACAATCAGGAGATAAGGGCAGCAAAAAAGGAAAGATAAGAGAAATTCAGATAATTCTTATCAATGCTTGATGTAGAGAATACTAGTAATCTTGCTCAATCTTCAAATAAATGTACAGACTACATAATTTTATAAATTACATCTTTTCAAAGATAAAAGTTTCACCCTCAGTGCCGTAGAGAAGCACACCGCCGCTTACGTGTGTCAATGTAAGCTTGTCCGATTCTTCGTCATAGCTCCATCTTAAGGTTATATCTGTTTCATACTGTCCGTCATTGTCATCTTCACTTCCGTCAAAGCTGAAGGGACCGCCGTACATATCAAGAATCATTTCATCTTCAGTCTCATAGAACCATGAGCCTTCAAAATATTCCAGAAGATCACTGTTGCCGTAGCCGTAACCGTAAGTAGCCATACCGTCAGATGTAAGCTCCATTGTAAGTGTAAGAAGCTCATCGTTCAGGGTGTACTCGCCCCACCAGGAGCCGATGAAGCCAAGCTGACCCTCGTTATTTTCGCCCTTGTCTTCAAAGTGACCGCCGATTAAATCATAAGGTGTGAAATCGTAAATCTGCTGAGCTTTGCTGAGTGTGCCGTTTTCAAGGCTCAACGAGGGATAGTATTCCTGTGTCTTTCCGTCATCAGTAGTGATTACAACCTGAATATTAGGCATAATGTCGCTGATGTTGCCTCTGATAAAGACAGGTGTTTCACTGCTTTCTGCAAGATTTCTCACAACCGAGCCGTTGGCCTCTTCATCAAAAGCATATTCATTAACGGCTATCTTCACACCCTCAGCAGGTACAATGGCATAAAACTCACTGCCCTCTAAGGAGTGGAAATCCTTGCGTTTGATTTCATTAAGAAAGTTATACTTTTCATATATGCCTTTGTACTGTAAATCTTCAATAATATTTCCGATTTCTTCGGGATAATAGCCTAAGTATGCAACACCGCAGATATAGTTTTCATCTTTCATATGCTTTCTGAACTCAGTGAGAGCTTTTGCACTCTCTGATTCAGTTACAGGTTCTGTGGTTGTTTCTTTTGTTGAGGGTACTGTTGTGGTCGGATCTTCACCGCCGCCACCGCAGGATGCGAGCAACAGCAGACTGATAAGTACCATTGCAATGACCAAAAATTTTTTCATACTACTCTTCCTTTCACGCCCAAGGATTTTCACTTTCAGGCTTTCGGATATCAGCTAAAAGATATTGCTCCCAAAGGTACCACTTTCCGTCTTTAGCGAGTCTCAACTGAACGCTTCTCGGACTGTCTGCACCGCCCGATGTAAGATAAAGTGTTGCATAACCCTCATTCTGATATGAGTATGGATTCTCACTTACAACTATTGAATAAGGCTCAGAGGGAAGATAGTTATTATTTGGTGTTGCTCCCTCAAAATATGAGCGGGGCACATAGTCTTTATCTCTGAATCTGTCTGCAATAAATTGTTTATCCATAACGCTAAGCGGTCTCGGTCCTCTTAAAAAGTCCAGCATCTGCAAGGATAAATCTTTGTTTTCAGGATAAAAGCAGAAAGCGAGTACACTAAGAGCCGCAGTGCTGAAAGGATTATCCATTTTTGCTTCAGATAAAGCCGTGAAAGTTTCGTAGCTTTCGGGAAGTGAGCTGAAAGTTATCGTAACACTTTTGTTTGTGCCTCCCTGAACCGTTTGAGGTGTGGGAGCAGGGTTAGTCTTTAATTTATCGAAAAGTCCCATTTTGAGCCTCCTGATTAATTTTCTTCCTTCTTTTTAACAACGATGCAAACAACACCGCCGCCGATAAAGAGAGCTGCAGACACAAATGCGAAAATATTACCTGCTGCACTGTTGCTTTCATTCTTTGCAAGTACATCATCAAAGCTGAGAATACCCTCAGTTGAAGCTATCAGACCCAATGAATCGTCTCTTACAAGTGCACCGTTTTTCTGAACACCAACAAAGGTATATTCGAGTTCACCATCCACAGGCATAATTCTGTACTTATATCTTACTGCACCTTCATATTCGTCTTTATAGCGTGTATGTCCGCCTTTATCGTCACTGATATAAACTCCATCGGTAACAACATAAGCATAATAATCCATTAACCCTGCTTCTTTGAGATCACTAGATTCAAAATCACTGTAATCAACACTTACAGGAAGACCGTTGAGCATACCCTCATAGAGCTTGAATTCACCGACCGAACATTCTGCTGTGAGTGTCTGAGTCACTCCGTCAACCATCCACGACCAGTCATAGCCTACATCTGCAGACTTTACACCCACTGCGTACCAGCTCTGTTTTGATGCTTTGATAGTCGGAAGCTCAAGTCCGGTTTCAGTATCAACTAAAGGCTCAGCTTCAATTTTACCGGGTACGATAACAATCTTACCCTCGTTTTCGGGATAAATCTTAGCATCGGCAACATAAACTGCTGATTCAAGCTTCTCTGCAGCTTCAGGGGCCTGACTCATCGCCTTTAAGCCTAAAAAAGCGGTAAATAAACCAATAAAAATCAAAACTATACCAATAATTTTCTTAGCCATATTTTTCATCCTTTCCTAAACATTAAACGGTGTACAATTATATACACCGTTTAAGTCTTTTATCAGAAGCTCTTGTTTCCGCCACCGTGGGTACGGCCTGAGGAGCTTGTATGTGTTGAGCTTGATTCACTCTTTACTTTTGGTGAGCTTGTTACATTTCTGTACATAAACTGATCATTCTGATAAGTCAGCACAACATTGCCTACATAATCAGCTGCATCTGCCTTCTGTACCACTGTCTTGAGCTTTGAAGCCTGAATCTTCACAATAAGGAAAGCAAGACCGAAGCCTATTGCAACTGCAAGAGGTATAGCAAGAAGAGAAACGCTTGTATCAACAGCATTTTCACACTCAGAAACGAAATTATCAAAGGCACCCGCAAAATCACCGTTTTTAATGGGAGTAATCATCATTTCGATAATCACATCTATTTCCATATCAGTGAGAAGGTCAATACCCTTACCGTGAGTTGAAATTGCAATATTTCTGTTTCCGTCACCCTCACCTGTGTTGAACACAACGATAAAACCGTCATCGTTTTCACCGTAGCCGTAGCCGTTGTAATCGTAAAAATCGTCAGCAAATGCCTGAGGATCCTTACCGTCATAGGAGTCAACAGTAACAACACCGACTTCAATATCGTTTGCTTCGCCAAGTGATTCGAGCTTTGCAAGAAGTTCAGCTTCTTCACTATCTGTGAGTACATCTGCATAGTCTTCAACAAGGCTGAGAGTTCTGTCAACGGGTACAAACTCAGTTGTGGACTCTGTTTCAGGAGCCTCTGTCACAGGTTCAGTAGCTACAGGTGCTTTACTTACGATTTCTTCAACGGCTGCAAGATAAGCA
>JAZQZO010000296.1:0-3324 GCA_045634065.1 Acutalibacteraceae bacterium | reverse complement strand
ATGTACATATCCACCACATCGCCGAGATTAAGTCTCGTCGAAATCTCCGCACGTTTGCCGTTGACCTTGATGCGCTTGATACGGATGTATTTATACATCAGAGCCTTAGGCAGGTTTGGGAAAGACTTAGTGAGATATTTATCGAGTCGCTGATTAGCGTCATTCTTTTCAATAGTAAAGCTTTTCAAAATAAAACTCCCTTTTTTGTTATTCATACTATTATATCACAGAAAAATGAAAAGTTAAAGTCTATTTACAAATTTCCGTGGGGTACGCGTCGCACCTTTGAGCTGAGACCTGCTTCAGACCCGCCGAGGAAGTAGTGCAAGTGTATGCATATGCATACAAGTGGATACAAACGCATGCGAACGCATATGAGCGTATGCGAAAGGATGCTATAATGATATTGATAATGTAAATGATAATGATATTGATAATGTGAATGAATATGATAATGTGAATGAAAATGAAAATGAGCAACTTCTGCGAGTTGTAAAAAAGAGAGAACAAAAATTATTTTCTTATTTCCTTGACAAGTGTGTAAAATAGCAATAGAATGGAAGTAGGATATATTTTGGAGGAAATGTTATGAAGAAGCTCGGTATATTATTTGCAGTGCTCATTATGAGCCTGATGTTTGCTGTGTCGGCAAGTGCGTTAGAGCCGACAGGACAGTGTGGCGATAATGTTTATTGGGAGTATGATGAAACCACAGGTGAGCTTATCATCAGTGGTGAGGGTCCTATGGTAAATTATAGTAACTATTATTACTCACCGTTTTATGAAAGTAATATTACGAGCATTATTATTGAAGACGATGTAACAACAATCGGAAGTTCTGCTTTCGCGCATTGCTACAGTCTAACAAGTGTAATACTTGGTGACTGTATAACAACAATCAGTAGCCAAGCTTTCCAATTTTGTAATAATTTAACAAGCGTAACAATCCCTGATGGTGTAACAACTATAGGCTATTGTGCTTTCTCTTCTTGTGCCAACCTCACAAGTGTAATACTAGGTGATAGTGTAATAACAATCGGTAATTATGCTTTCTCTAATTGCGCCAGCCTAACAAGTATAACAATCCCTGACAGTGTAACAACTATAGGCTATTGTGCTTTCTCTTCTTGTGCCAACCTCACAAGTGTAATAATCGGTAACAGTGTAACAACAATCGGCGATTATGCGTTCTATGTTTGCGACAGCCTTACAAACATAATAGTTGATGCTGCTAACACTTTATATTCAAGTGACAGCACAGGTGTTCTTTTTGATAAAAGTAAAACTATCCTGATTCAGTATCCTGCAGGTAATACAAACTCATCTTATGTAATCCCAGACAGTGTAACAACAATTAATTATTTAGCTTTCTATAATTGTAATAGCCTCACAAGCGTTATAATGACTGACAGTGTAATAACAATAGGTGATGGTGCTTTTTGTGATTGCTACCGCCTCGAAAGTGTATATTATAAAGGCTTTAAAGAGCAGTGGGATGATATCGAGATTGGCACATATAACGAAAATTTGCTTGATGCTGATATACAGTATCATTACGGCGAACACTTATACAATGCAGATGTTACTGATCCCACTTGTAAAGATAAAGGCTTTACTACCTACACTTGTGAGTGTGGTGACAGCTATGTTGCCGACTATGTGAAAGAAAACGGTCACAGCTTTACAAACTACATCTCCGACGGCAAGGCTACTTGTGTGACAGACGGCTCGCTCATAGCCAAGTGTGATAACTGCGATAAAACCGATATAAAGCCCGAAAAAGGCGGTCACAACTTCAGCACTGACTTCACAATTGACCTCGACCCCACCTGCACATCAGAGGGTCAGAAGTCTCGCCGTTGTCTGAATTGTACCGAAAAAACAGATGTTACAGTTATCGGTAAACTTGCCCATACATACAGCGAGGCTGTTACAATTCCCACCTGCACAACTCAAGGCTATACAACATATATCTGCTACTGCGGTGACACATATAAGAGCAACTATGTAGACAAACTCGATCACAAAGACGACAATGGTGACTACAAGTGCGACTATAACTGTGGTTATGAGTTTGAAAAGCCTGCACCCGAAGTACCAAATGAACCAACCACTCCCGACGAATCCGAAGAAGAACTCAACTTTTTTGAAAAGATAATCAAGTGGTTCAAAGACCTTTTCGATAAGCTCTTCGGTTGGCTTAAATAACCTCTCAGTCAAAATCTGCGATTTTGCAGGCTCCTCTAACAGGGGAGCTTTTTTTGACCTCTCCGTCACGGCAAAGCCGTGCCACCTCTCCTTTCAGGAGAGGCATATTTTTGCTCGCCTGATTAGATGATTTTTTATTAATGTGCTTCTTAAAAAAATAGTCAGGTGACCCCTCCTGAAAGGAGAGGTGGATTCGCGAAGCGAAGACGGAGAGGTTTAAGACTCTTTTTTTAGCTAATTCCCTGTTATGGGAAATATAGCGAAGTGACAAAGGGGGCTGTTTCCGCAAGAAAATGTGGATGCGAACATAGGGAACAGACCCAGAGGTTCCTCGGCGGGGAAAAAGCCCTTTCCTCGGCAAAACCAAATCGCGTACCAAAACACACATCACTTAGGGGGGTAGACCCAAATTTTCTGTCTGAAAATCAATATATAGTGTGTGTTTTTATTCAAATGTATACTAGTTGTCCTTTTGATATAAAAAAATTTTGTAAAAACGCAGTTTTTTTATTCCGAAATATTGATTTCTTGCTCTCATAGTGTTAAAATAATAAGGTATTTTTTAAACTACACTTCGAATACAAAAGGAGTATTTTAAATGGAAAGAAAAACAGGTACTGTTTCAAGAGGTATCCGCTGCCCGATTATCCGTGAAGGTGATGACCTTGCAAAGATCGTTTGCGAAAGCGTTGTAGACGCTGCAAACAGCGAAGGTTTCGAACTTCGTGACAAAGACGTTGTAGCAGTTACAGAATCAATCGTAGCAAGAAGTCAGGGCAACTACGCTTCAGTTGAAGCTATCGCTAAAGATGTTAAGGCTAAATTCGGCGGTGAAACAGTTGGTGTAATTTTCCCGATTCTTTCAAGAAACCGTTTCGCAATCTGTCTTCGCGGTATAGCTATGGGCTGTAAGAAAATCGTTCTTATGCTCTCATACCCCAGCGATGAAGTCGGTAACCACCTTCTCACCTACGATCAGCTTGACGAAGCAGGCGTTAATCCCTACAGCGATGTTCTCACACTCGCTAAGTACCGTGAGCTTTTCGGCGAAAACAAGCACGAGTTCACAGGTGTTGACTATGTAGAATACTATTCAAATCTTATAAAAGAAGTAGG
>JAZQZO010000295.1:0-5231 GCA_045634065.1 Acutalibacteraceae bacterium | reverse complement strand
TTTGCGATTTTTTCTCCTTTTGGAAGCATTAAAACGTCATCTTTAACAATTCCTTTAAATATAAGCATAGAGATTGCATAAGTGATACCGCCTAAACCTACTGCACCAACGCAAACAAGGCGACTTTCAATCATCAGTTTTTCTACGATTACCCAGTTTGTCGCAAAAGCAACTACGCCGCAAAGCAGACCGCAGATAAGAGGTTTGATGTAAACTGAAAGGAAATCTATCTTCACCTTGGTCACTCTGAGAAGTGAAGTGAGGTTAATTGCAAAGATTATAATATAGCAGACAGTTGTGCTTATGGGCGCACCCTTGATATTGATTGCAGGGTTGCCGATGAGAATGAAGTTGAGGAGAATCTTCGCACAGGAGCCCACAAAAATCGACTTGATGGGAATATCCATTCTGCCCACAGCCTGAAGCATATTTGTCATAGGTGAGGTTGCCGCAAAAAGGAAAAGACCTAAGCCGTAAACAATCAAGAGAGGTTCAGCGACAGAAAACATAGCCGACTCGGAATGATAGAGCAGATTAAGAATAGGTCTTGCCAGAGCAGCAATACCGAAACCTGCAGGCATAGCAATCATCATTGTCACTCGAAGAGTTGACTCAACTGTAACCTTGATTTCCTTTTTATTTTTATTAGCCCAGGCAGCTGTCAGCGCAGGAATTGCACTGATACCAAGAGTGAGCGTAATTGTCGGCACAAGATTCTTGATATTCAGCACAGAGCCGTGTGTGCCGTAGAGATAGTTGGAGATTCCCTCGTCGAGAGTCCCCGAAAGTGTGAGAGCCTCACTGTACATCTCTTTTATCACATCATAGCCTGTTTCAAGAGCAAACTTCAGCCTTGTTCTGATGGTGGTATCGTCAATAAGATTTGACAGGTTGAGTACCACTGATGAAAGGGCAATGGGTGCAGCAGTGCGTATAATCTGCTTCATAATTGACTTGTCACTTTCAGGATTGGGAGAATTGACAAGCTCTTCTCTTGTAAAGCCGAAGCCCTTGATTTTATACATAACGAAAAGGTACACCAGACCGAGTACCGATCCGAAAGTTACACCTGAAATTGCAACAGCAGCGGCATAAGGATACATTGCAGCGAGAGCCTGTGCCTCACTTGTAACTTCAATTCCGAATACAGTTGCAATACCGTCGTCAAGAACATCTGCATTATATTTACTGAGCCAGGCTTTCATAGCAACATAAGTTGCCGCAAGACCGAAACCAAGCTTCACAGCAGCTTCGATAACCTGGGAAACGCCTGTAGGTGTCATATTCTTCAGACCCTCATAATAGCCGCGGAACGAGGACATCATACAGCAGAAAAGTATGCAGGGAGCAACAACAAGAATACTTATGTAGTTTCTCGGCTCACCAACCCATTTTGAATAAGGTACAGCAAGAGCCATAAGAAGAATTGTGCCGACAGCGCCCACAAAGAAGAATACCTTCTGTGATACGTGGAAAATGCGCTGAGCATCCTTGATCCTGCCAAGCTCCATATTCTGAGAAACAAGTTTTGAAACCGCAATGGGAAGACCTGCCATTGAAATTGCATAGAGGGGATTATAGATAGCATAAGCGCCTGTAAAATAACCATAGCCCTCAGGACTGAGCAGATTCATAAGAGGAATCTTATAAACAGCACCGATGAGCTTAACTATAACTGTAGCAATAGCCAAGACGCCTGCACCTGTAAGTAGGGTTTGTTTTTTTCTTTCAGCCATATTTCTTATCTCCTTATCCGATAAATTCTTTTAAAAGTGAGTTTTCCGGAACACATTCCTCACTGAGAGATTCAAACTGTCTGAGCTTATCTTTAAGCTCCAAAGCCGAATGATAGTATATACTATCACTGCCTATATGGTCAAGTAATTTTATTGCAATATCTTTAAAAATGCAGACTTCATAGGGATGAATTGAGTCGATTCTGATATCAGCTCTGTCACTGAAGGGAAAAAGATATCTGTGCTCACCCATTCTGACGCCTTTCCAGAGGTAGAAAGTGTTGTCAACACTGCTGTTTCTGAAGTGATAATCGCGAATGAGACGGCGGATAAAGCGCATATCTCTTTTGGTCATAAAAACTTCGCCGTCTTTGTAGATTCTTGAGGATACACTGACATAGAGCTTTATCATATTTTCACTCTGAAGTGAATCGGTAATTTCGGGGTTGAGAGCGTGTAAACCCTCGACTATTATGATTTCGTCTTCGTGAACCTTGACCTCATTATAGCCCTCACGAATCTTCGTCTTAAACGAAAAGTGAGGAATCATCGCCTTGCCCTTATGAAGAAGATTTTCCATACACACTGTAACATACTCGGTGTCAATTGACTTGACAGTTTCGTAGTCAACGGTACCGTCTTCAAAATAGAAGCTCTCGCTCTGGTCACGGTAGAAGTCGTCAAGAGAAATAACAATAGCGTGTCTGCCCTTTGCTTCAAGGGAACTTTTCAAGAGATTCGCCGTTGTGGTTTTACCCGATGAGCTGGGTCCTGCAAGCATCACAAGTACCCTGCCGACCTCTTTGCAGATTTTATCTGTTACCATATTGAGTTGTCCGCAGTAAAAGTTATCGCAAGCCTCAATAAATGCTTTCTTATCAGTCTTAACGCTGTTGTTGATTTTCTCCAAGGTTATATCAGGCATATATCCACCTCAAATGCTGAATTTCGAGTAAAACTCGCTTATATACTGTTTGCGATTTAATATTTCCTGAAAATTGCCTATATATTCATAGGGATACTTATAGTTGTAAATTCTTTCGATTTCACTGCCGTGAGGAGCTTTCAGCTTTATTACGGCACCTGCACCCACGGATAAAATTGTATGGCACTCTTCCATCATATAGATGTTATAAAGTCCCTCGTAACCTTTTTTTGCCCAGCCCACGTTTTCAAGATTGCCGAGGCTTTTGCTCTGACGGTACATATAATATGGCTCATAGCCTGCCGAAGTGAGTTTGGTCTGAACTAATTTCAGCATATCACTTGTGAGAGTCGGTGAGTTTGTCGCCTTGCCCTCAGTGACAATAGTGCTTGAGCGCTTGAGTGCCAGAGTGTGGACTGTGATATTTTCGGGATTCTGACTAATTGCAATATCGAGCGTTTTCTCAAAGCTCTTAAGGGTATCAGTGGGAAGACCTGCTATGAGATCCATATTGATATTGTCAAAGCCTTTGTCTCTTGCCATAGCAAAAGCCTCAAGAGTACGGGCACTTGTATGGTTTCTGCCGATTTCCTTAAGCACACTGTCAGAGAAAGTCTGTGGGTTGATGCTGATTCTCGTACAGCCACAGTTTCTTATAACATCAAGCTTGTCGCTGTCTATACTGTCGGGTCTGCCCGCTTCAATAGTGTATTCGGAAATACCGCTTAAGTCGAAGTTTTCACTGAGTGCATCTGTCACCTTTTTTAACTGAGGAGCTGTAAGGACAGTAGGAGTACCGCCACCGATATAGACACTCTCAAGTCGAAGTTTTAAGTCTTTTGCTATCTTGGCTGTTTCCACTATCTCCTCGCAGAGCTTTTCAACATACTCGGGAATGAGCTTCTTCGCGCTCTCGTTTGAGTGAGAGATAAACGAACAGTAGGAGCATCTTGTAGGGCAGAAAGGTACCGACACATAAAGTGAATATGAATCGGGCTTGGAGCCTTCGATGATAGGTGTTTCATTCTTTGACACCATAAGAGCAAGAGCTGTTTTATCCTCGCTTACCTTAAGCTCATTTTTAAAGTAGTTCACTGCCTTATCTTCACCCAGAGATGCGATGAGCTTTGTCATCAGCTTTGCAGGGCGCACACCTGTGAGAATACCCCAGGGCGGTGTATAGAGAGTGATATCACGAAGCAGCTCAAAGAGCATAACCGCCATCTTTCTCTCAAGATAGCTGTCTATGCTTTCGCCCTCAGGTCTGCAACCAAGACAAAACTTGCCCTGACTGTTATAGGTTTTGCCCTGGAGAGAAAGAGTAATACTGATTTTATTGACATCTAAGGTCAAAAGGCAATAGTCCTCGTCCTCGGTGATTTCTTCAGCTCTTATGATTTTAACATCTGGCAGGAAAACTCTGATAAGATTTTCCATCTCATAATGATATGAGTTATTTATATTTATAAGATACATTTTATGTTAATATTCCTCTCATTGCCCCTATCGGCAAAGTTTCATATAAGGGTTAGTCTGCTTTTCATAAGAGAGTGTCGAGGTACCCTCGTGACCGGGATAAACCTTGAAGTCACCGTCTATTGCATAGAGCTTCTTAAGTGAAGAGAGCATCTCATTCTCATCGCTGTCAGGGAAGTCGGTTCTGCCGATGGTACCCCTGAAAAGAGTGTCACCGGTGAAAAGGCAGTCACCGATTTTATAGCACACACTACCCTTAGTGTGACCGGGGGTGTGAATAACTTCAATCTCATATTCACCGAAAGGCAATCTGTCACCGTCATTGACTTTGATATCAGCATCCACAGGAGTGAATTTTCTGCCGATACCGCCTAAAATGAAGAGACTTTTAGCCTTGCTGGAGAGCTTCTCTTCGTCCTTTTCGTGAATGACAATCTCACCGCCAACAGCCTCACGGAATTTCGCCACACCGAGAATGTGGTCATAGTGACCGTGGGTGAGAAGAATGTATTTAAGATTTTCGATACCCTGAGCTTTGATAAAATCTCTTTGTCTGTCACCGTATGAGCCCGGGTCTATAAGCAGACTTTCACCCGTTGCCTCGTCTGTCACGAGATAGCAGTTAGCCGCAAAGCACGGAAAAGTCAGATTGGTGATTTTAAGCATAATATCACTTCTTCCATTCGTTAGTATCCATAATAATTGTTACGGGGCCGTCGTTGAGAAGCTCGACCTTCATATCGGCACCGAACTCACCTGTTGCAACCTTCTTCACACCGAGGTTACGAAGCTCCTGACAGTATTTCAGGTAAAGGTCCTCAGCCACATCGGGTTTAGCGGAAGAAATGAAGCTTGGTCTTCTGCCGTGAGAAGTGTCGGCGCAAAGGGTGAACTGTGACACAACAAGAACTTCGCCCTCAACCTGATCAAGAGAGAGATTCATCTTGTCGTTTTCGTCGGTGAAAATTCTGATGCCTGCGGTTTTCTTGGCAAGAAGCTTCATCTCTTCTTCGCCATCACCGTCGACTACGCCTAAAAGAACGAGAAAACCTTGGGCTATTTCACCAATGATTTTATCTTCTACTGTCACACTA
>JAZQZO010000294.1:0-4628 GCA_045634065.1 Acutalibacteraceae bacterium | reverse complement strand
AGAACACCTGACGGTACAATTGACACCGAGATGGTGGATTTCAAGCACGCTAAAGATAAGTTTAAGCCACTTGGCTGGCCGCTTATCAGGGGTGTTGTGGCTTATATTGAGTCTATGCTTTTCGGTTATAAATGTCTTATGATGTCAGCTGAAAAATCAGGTCTCGAAGACCTCGAGGAAAGCGAAGAAAACATGTCAAAGCTTGACAAGTGGCTCAATGAGCACATCAATAAAAAAGTGCTCGGTGTACTCACGGCTGTAGCAAGTGTGCTCGGTATGCTTCTGGCGTTTTTACTTTTCTTCTATCTTCCCACAATTGCGGTTAACTTCATCAATAAGCTTTCAGGTGATATCCTCACTAATTACAGAGCTCTCTTTGAAGGCATTATCAGAATGATAATTTTTGTGGTTTATATCGCACTTGTATCTTTGATGAAGGATATAAAAAGAACATTTATGTATCACGGTGCCGAACACAAAACTATTTTTTGCTACGAAAAAGGCTGCGAACTCACAGTTGAAAATGTAAAAAAACATTCACGTTTTCATCCTCGTTGCGGTACAAGCTTTATATTTGTAATTCTTATTATCAGTGTGGTAATTTCATCAGCAATTTCGGTTACATGGCCCGAGCTTCGCGATCAGACTGTATTATGGATAGCGATAAAGGTTCTTATTCTTCCTCTTATTACAGGCATAAGCTACGAGTTTATTAAGTACGCGGGCAAGCACGATAATGTGTTTGTAAAGATTCTTTCCGCCCCCGGACTCTGGATGCAGAAACTCACAACGAAAGAACCCGATGATGATATGATTGAAGTTGCCCTTGCATCTTTTAAAGCTGTAATTACAGACAATCCTGAGGACGATACAGTATGACAATTAATGATGCGTTTTCAGCTTTGAAATCAAAACTAAATAACGTTGTTGACGGCGAAATTGAAGCGAGATATATACTCGAGAAAGTTTCGGGATTATCTTACAGTGAGATATTGTTTAAGGGTAACGATGAAATTTCCGAGGAAAAGTATGATGAAGCGATGGCTTTAGCCGACCGACGACTTTCAGGTGAGCCTATACAGTATGTACTTGGTTCTTGGGATTTTATGGATTTCACCTTTAAAGTAGGTGAGGGTGTTCTGATTCCAAGACCTGAAACTGAAATACTCGTTGAGTATATTCTTGATAAAATAAAAAATATTGAAGAGCCCGTTGTTTATGATTTGTGTTCGGGTAGCGGTTGTATAGGACTTAGCATAAGAAAGCTTCACCGAAATTCAATAGTTTACCTTGTGGAGAAATCAGATAAAGCGCTTACTTGCCTTAATTATAACTGCCGTGAGCTTTGTGGTGACCTTGAAAACACGACAGTGATACAAGGTGATATTTTAAAACCGGAAGATTTTGCTTATCTTCCGAAGGCTGATGTAATTGTCAGCAACCCTCCTTATATCAGAAGTGATGAGATAGCTACACTGCAGAGTGAAGTTCTTCGCGAACCACATATGGCTCTTGACGGTGGTGAAGACGGTCTGATATTTTACAGATGCCTTGTGTCTGATTGGACAAGCCGCTTGAAAGAAAACGGTTTTATGGCTTTTGAGTGCGGAGAAGATCAGGCTGAAGATATCTGCAATCTTTTCGAGAAAAATAAATTTGACAGCGAAATTGTTAAAGATTACAATAATATTGAGAGAATTGTCATAGGAAGGAGAAACTGAATGATTTTTGATTTAATGAGAAACGGTATGTCCGTTGAACTGTTAATAAACCTTTGTGTGCGTGTGTTTATTATCTTTTGTGTGCTGCCGGTACACGAGTTTGCCCACGGTTTTGTAGCTTATAAATTAGGCGATAATACTGCCAAACTTAAAGGCAGATTAACAATGAATCCTCTTGCACACGTTGATCCTTTCGGCGCACTTATGGTGCTTCTTGTGGGCTTCGGTTATGCTAAACCGGTACCTGTAAATATCGGCAGATTTAAGCGCGGAAAGAGAAAACAATATATGGCTCTCACTGCTTTTGCCGGTCCTGTGTCAAATATAATTATGGCAACAATTTTCACCTTCTTCTATTGTATGATTTTTTATAAATTTATGCATCTTGGTGAAACTGCAATGTATGTTGCCTTGTTCTTATCCGTTGCTGCACAGATTAATATTTCACTGGCTGTGTTTAATCTGCTTCCCATTCCGCCTCTCGACGGCTCTAGAATTCTTAATGCCGTTTTACCTGACAGAATTTATTTCAAGATAATGCAGTATGAAAGATATATCGTGCTTGTAATATTTGCTCTTATATTTATGAATGTGCTTGACGGTCCTATTTCATTTTTATCAGGTTTAATTGAATCTCTGATTATTCGTCTTTGCGAAATACCTTTCGTTTAAAGGAGTTACAATGGAAGTTATACAATATAAATTAGATGTATTTGAAGGACCTCTTGATCTTCTTCTGCATCTGATAAATAAACATAAACTCAACATTAACGATATTCCGATTTTTACTCTCGTTGAGCAGTATATTGAATATGTCCGCCAGATGCAGGAATCCGATATGGAGGTTGCAAGTGATTTCCTTGAAATGGCTGCTAGACTTGTATATATCAAGTCTGTGTCACTTCTTCCTGTTTATGAAGAAGCCAAACAGCTGAAAAAAGAACTCACCGGCGAACTCATTGAATATCGCGACTGCAAGATAATGGCGGGTAAAATTGCAGAAACAGCCAACGGATTTGATTATTTTTACCGTGATACAATGAAAATTGAATCGAGTAAAAAATATGAGAGACTCCACGAAAGTGAAGATTTATTCCGTAGCTACCTTGCTGCAGTCGGCAAGGGAAAGAGAAAGTTGCCGCCGCCAATAGAAGCGTTTACTGCAATTGTTTCAAAGAAAATTGTATCCGTATCTTCGAGAGTTTCGGGTATTGTAAATAAACTCAGAAAAGGTGCAAAGAGACACTTCGGTGAGTTTTTCTCAGACGCTTCATCGCGTTCAGAGATGGTTGCAACATTCTTGGCTATGCTTGAGCTTATTAAAGCCAATAAAATCAAGGCTTGGGGCAGCGGTGACAAGGTTATTGTTGAACAGTGTGAAGAAATGGAAGAAGACATAACCGGATTTATCAGTGAATTTTCGGTAGACGGAAACGGAGAGGAAAAATCAAATGACCAGTAAAGAACTTATGCCAATGCTTGAAGCTGTGCTTTTTGCAATGGGCGAACCAATAGAAATAGAGCGACTTTGCGTTGCTTTGGGGCTTGATGAAATTGTTGCCAGTGATATTCTTGCAAAACTTCAGGAAAAATACAGCAGCGATGATTTCGGAATCTGCCTTTTAAAGCTTGATAACAAATATCAGATTTGCACTAAACAGAAGTTTGCAGATCAGATAAGAAGTGTTATTGAAGTTAAGAAAAACGCACCGTTATCACAGGCTGCTTTTGAAGTACTTGCAATCATTGCTTATAATCAGCCTGTTACCAAGGCTTTTATTGTGCAGATAAGAGGTGTTGACTGCAGCGGTGTAATTTCGTCTCTCTGCCAGAAGTCTCTTATTGAAGAAAAAGGCAGACTTGACCTTCCAGGCAGACCTCTTATCTACGGTACCACTGCCGAGTTTTTGAGATGTTTCTGCATTTCATCTCTTGATGAACTTCCGCCCTTGCCGGAAAATCCTTCAACTGTGACAAATGAAAATGATGAAGAACCTGAGACACAGAGCGAATAAAAGTAAACAATTATTAAAATAGGTAAACATATTTTTAACAAACAGTTGACGAAACAACTTATTTAATGTAATATAGAAGTAGTTATATTGAAAGGGGTGAAAGGGTGACAGGATTTCAGATTTTTTTATGTGTTATTCTCGGAATAATAGCATTTATAGTTTTAGTACTTTCTATACCGGTTAAGGTTTCACTGGCGTTTGACAACAAGATTCATCTGACTGTGAAATATCTGTTTATTAAACTCAATATTTTGCCTGTTGACCCTAATAAACCTAAGAAACCCGCTAAAGAGAAAAAAGAGCCGGAACCAAAACCTGAAGAGGAAAAGAAGGAAGAAGCTCCTAAAGAGAAAAAGCCTAATCCTATTCTTGAAATGGTTAAAGCTAACGGTTATGACGGTATGATGCTTGTGATTAAAAATCTCGGCAGAGTACTGGGAACATATGGCGGCAAAATTTTTAAGAGTATTGTATTTGATGAAATCGATGTATATATCAGCGTCGGAACAGGTGATGCGGCTTCAACGGCTATAAAATACGGTGAAACCTGTCAGAAGGTTTATCCTGTTTTCGGCTTTATATGCTCAAACAATATTGTTAAAAAGTATGATATTTCGGTCGAACCCGATTTTCTTGCAAATAAAACACAAAATGAGCTGTTTATCGACTTTAGTATCACTATCAGAAAAATCATAAACGCAACTTTAGGTATGGTATTCAGACTGCTTTTCAACGTTGTTCTCAAGTTTATTCTCGGTGCAAAAAACGACAAAGAAAATGCTCAGTCAAATAATACAGATTCAGCAAAAGCTGAAACATCAAACAGTTAATTAATGAAAGGATGATATAATATGGCAGAAAAATCAGCAGGCGCAATTCTCGCTTCAACAAT
>JAZQZO010000293.1:0-3547 GCA_045634065.1 Acutalibacteraceae bacterium | reverse complement strand
CCTGAGAGAGTGCAACCGCAACGAGATTTTGAGGAATATTATTTGTAATCTGAACGCCATTTAAGGTTGCAAGCCAATCACTGAGAGTTTCTGTATCGCGTGTTTTGTCGCAGAAACAATCCTGAGTCTGCGTATGTTCCGGTTCAGTGCAGACAAGCGTTATGCTGTAGCACTCATCCGAGTGGATATGTATTTTTGCAGTTGTTTCATCGGTTAAAGATGTGTCATTTATATTTTCTTCATCGAAAATTGTTGAAGCTTCATCATAGCTGCAGATTACTTCACTTATATAGCATTCGTCGCTGTGCTTGTGCTCCGGGAGTCCACAGAAAGCTTCGCCCGTAACAGTGATACCCACAAGCTTCAGCCACCAGAAAACGATTATTGCAACTATAAAGGCCGATATAACAAATGCAGTGGCAAGTTTTTTACTGTCCAGTCTGAATTTTTTGTGCTTATCGAGATAAACGCTGTTGACGCTTTTCAAACCTGCCACCTCCTTCAATTTGACATTTGCGCTTATATTAATCTACAAAACTTATGCTTTTAAATGGCCATATTCTGAAAAAGATTTTTCCTACAATAAGATCTTCGCTTACGAGCCCGATTACACTGCTTCGGCTGTCAATTGATGTTGAACGGTGATCCCCTAAAACAAAATAGTGGTTATCCGTTACATAGCAAGGAAAATTAATATCACATTCGCCTAAAGCCCTATCTGTAACATAAGGTTCATCAATCAGCTCATCATTGACAAATACACTGCCGTTTGCATCGATATTGATTTTGTCACCGGGCAGACCCATAACTCTTTTTATAAGAAGCTTATTCTGATACGAAAAACAGCAGAGCTCATCTTTTTTCATATTGGATGTTTTTAAAAGTACAACTATTTCTTCATCATTTAAAGTCGGTTCCATACTGCTGCCTGAAATCTGAAGAACAGGGAATGCAAGGGTTGCTATCAATACAGCAACAGCAGCAACAACGATAAGTGAATAAACAGTACTTCTTAGCACTTGTTTGTATTTTCGGTTATATTTTTCTCTAAGAATCTCAGTTTCTATCTGTCTCGCAGTAGGAAGCGTGATTTTGGTTTTATTTGTTTTCTCTGACATTATCTAACGCTCCTGTAATCCGGATGTCATTTCTTTTTTCTTTCAAGTATGCTTTTTATTCTCATCCTGACATCATTTTCTAAATCGGTGGGAAACACACTCAATTTATCATCATTCTGAGCAAAAAAGCGTAGCATTCGTATGTATATATCCCTGTCGTGCATTGGTTCGGACTTTGCCTGTATTTTTTGGACACTTCCATTTTCAGTTTCATTTTTCACAACAGTATTAAGACTGTCAGTCAGACTGTTGGCATATTTTAAAGTACTTTCAACCTGACGGACTATCGAAGAAAGATTTTCTATGTTATGTGCAGTTTTACTTTCAGCTTTTAGCGTTATAATTTTTTCTTTAAGCTTTTTGTTTTCATTGCTTGCTTCAAGAAGCAACTCAAGCAGCTCAAGGCGACTGAGTTTTCTGAGTTCTTTATCTGTCACACTAAACGCTCCCTTAATATTACCGAGTAGAAAATTAACAATGTACAATATATACTACTATATATTACATTACACTACAATATATCATATTTTTTAAATATTATCAACAATTTTATACATAAAAGAGATGTCATTATAAAAATTTTATTAAATCATATCAGAACTAACCGGAATTAAATTTTCAAATAATAAAATATGTTGAGCATTAATTATTCAATGATTCCCCATTTTTGTTAATGAAAAAACTGAAAGCCCTTGATAAATCAAGGACTTTCAAATAGGAATTTTCAGGATCTAATTATGGGATTACATCTTATTTCATAATCGCTTAATTAACCTAATGTTAGCTAACTTCTAAATTGTATAGTTCAACGTTCCTGTTTATTAAGCACCGGCATCTCTGTCATTCTGAGTCTCGCACAGCCGTATGGGCAAAGCTCTATTTCCTGCACTTGAGTTATCGGTACTCTTGATTTAGGTGTTTTCCTCGCAATACTTCTGTAGGGAAATTTAAGTCCCCAGTTGATCTGCTGCATTTTTGCTTTTATCGTTATCGGCGGATTATCCTGTGAAAACGGAATTTCGCCCGATGTATGATAGTTTATTTCAAAATCTTCGCCTGTAAAACCATAATTCCAAGGTGTTTTTGGTATAAACTGATAATCGCAATAAGGGAATTTTCTTTCAACACCTTTTTTAGTGTATTCTCTCATTTTCTTTTTATAAGCAACAGGTACCGAGAAAAGAAGTGAGCCCACCTGCAAAGCATACAGGTCATTTGGTCTCTCTTTCAAAAACGGGGTAGCTTCAAACTCAATTTCAACTTCTGTTGCGCCTTTTTTGATTGCAAGTTCAAGATCTTTTGTATCAGCAGCTTCATCGTTCACTTTAAGATTTTTTGCAAAGGACGGGATACGGATAATAAATGTGAAATCTTTATCTGCATCTATGAGGTAATGCATTTTATTGTTAAAGGGGTAGTCTGTTTCAAGTCTGATTGTAACGCCCTCATCTTTCAGAACAGAAGGCAGCATAACTGAATTGATTACAGTATCATCCTTATGCATAAATGCCGAAAGTGCGAATTTTGGCCAGCCCTGATTGAAGTTTGCTGTACAGCAGCCAAAATTCGGCTCAAGTCCGAATGTATGAGCATAAGGGCCGTTTGTACTCCACGGTGCCATAATCATCGTTTTCTGACAGGCAATCTGGTTTACCTGCTGAACATACTGATGAGTCCACATATCCTCGCTGAGTGTAGCAGGAAGAGCATTGAAACCGAGAACTTCAAGTCGTTCTGCCCATTTGTTATCACCTGTATGGGCAAATAACTCTTCATAGGAATACATTTGCTCCACTACTGCACAACATTCAGTACCTTTGGTAGGATCAAGACCTGAAAGCACTTCGTCGCCTGTAAAGCCCTCAAATGCAGTACTATTATATTTGTCAAGAATAGTACGAAGTTTTTCAGCATTATCAGTATATTCCTCGCCTAATATTTCGTGAGAAACCGCTTCGCTCTTAAGCATCATAGTAACATTAACAATATGGGTATTCATTTGCCATTTGCGACTTGGCTTTTTCCAGTTTTCAATTGTTGTGTTATAGTCGAAGCCTTGATTTTTGATGATTCTCGCAAGGTCTTTTATCCATTCCTCATTATATTTTTCATATAAGAAATTGAGTGAAATAAAGGTCTCAAACCATCTGTATTTACCCCAACCAAAAAGCTTCATTTTGCCACTTTTAAGAAAATCATAATAGTTTCTGAGAACCTTATAAATAACATCTGGAATTCTTTCATCCCCCGAGCAATCATAATAAACCTTGAGAGTTTTACAGATAAGCTGAATTGCCCAAGTATCATATTTTGCGCGTTTTTCTTTTTTGCAGGGACAAATCCAACCGTCGTCTTCTTGCAAAGCAATAATAGCATCAATATATTTCTTTACGACCCCAATCATTTCTTCATTTTCCAGAAGATAAGCA
>JAZQZO010000292.1:0-8420 GCA_045634065.1 Acutalibacteraceae bacterium | reverse complement strand
TACTTTTTCCTTACGCGGAAAAAGTATGCAAAAACGCGCTGTTATTTGCAAAAATAAAAAACTTCATCTCCAATGTTGCCATTGGGGATGAAGCCTAAACTCCACGGTACCACCCCGATTGAACGCATACGCGCTCCACTCGATGCCTTAACGCGGCAAACGGACCTTGCGGTCAGCTCGGGAATGTCTTCACTTCTCCCCTACACAAGCACTTCCAGCCTTGGTGCTCTCTCTGTAGTGCGGTGGAAAGGTTACTCTTTTCCGTCACAGCTTTTCTATAGTATTAATTTGGTTTTAAATTAAAATCCGTTCTTTGGATTTACAATATCACGCCAGTCAAGGTCGCCTCTTTCAAGAGCGTGAATAAGCGCCTCCGCAGTTGCAATGTTAGTCGCAACGGGTACGTTATGCACGTCGCAAAGTCTTAAGAGATTTGCCTCGTTGGGCTCGTCTTTTCTTGCTGTAAGAGGATCTCTGAAAAGAAGAAGCAGGTCGATTTCGTTGCAGGCAATTCGTGCTGAAATCTGCTCTTCACCACCCTGATAACCGCAAAGGAACTTAACAATGTTAAGACCTGTTGCTTCGCTTACCATTTTGCCCGTTGTACCTGTTGCACAAAGGGAATGTTTACTGAGGGTGCCGCAATACGCAATGCAGAACTGTGTCATAAGTTCTTTTTTGGCGTCGTGTGCTATAAGTGCAATGTTCAAAATGTTTTCCACCTTTCTCCTTACCTAATTACTGATATAATACCAAAAAAAATGTCGTTTTGCAATAGATTTTTATAAATTCGGTCGGTTTTTTTATTCAAAATATTAGCAAAATATTAACTATATTTACATTTTAAACTTTCAATACAGCAGTCTGACCGATGATACGCTTAGCAATATTGCCAAGAGCCTTATATGAAACCTGACCCTTACGGTAGACATCTCTGCCCATTGAACCGAGTCTTATCTTCTGGTCTTCAGGTACAATGCCGATAAGCTGAATCTGAGTTGCGTCTATAACCGAGTCAAAGTTGAGAAGCCTTCCTCTTATGATGTCTTTCTTCGAGACACGGTTGATAACGAGTCTTATATTGTCTACCCCTGCTTTTTCAATTTCTCTGCCTGCAATGCAAGCGCTTCTTACACACACTAGGTCAGGAGTAGAAATAACGATAGCCCTGTCAGCCACACTGAGTGCCATATGAAGTCCCCTCTCGATACCCGCGGGAGCATCCAGAAGAATATAGTCGAAATCTTTTTCATATTTACCGACGAGCCACTTCATTGAGTAGTCACTGATATTATCGTAACTTTCGGGACAGGTTATAACACTGATACCCTCATTTTCATAAACAGCATCCGTAGCGCTGCATCTTCCGAAAATTACATCACCGAAATTATATACAATTCTTTCTGTTACGCCCATAAGTACGTCAAGACTTCTCAGACAATCACAGTCTATAAGAAGAACCTTCATTCCCAGACTGCTGAGAGCCTTGCCGATACCAACACAAAGGGATGTTTTGCCTACACCGCCCTTGCCTGATGCTATAACGATTTTTTGAGCCATAAAATCCCCTCCGTTTTATTTTAATAAGCTGTTCTCTTTCTGGAAGTTTTCCTGAGTGTCTTTAACCTTGAAATAGTGCTCCATAATAGCTGAAGCGATAGGCGCCGTAGAACCACCGCTGCCTGCACCTTCGACGCTGACACAAATTGCGATTTCAGGCTTTTCATAGGGTGCAAAGGTAATAAGGAAGCCGTTATAGGTTTCGATTTTTCTGCCGTTTACAATTTTAGATACTGTTGTTGTACCTGTTTTAGCGGCAACCTTGCAGGGTACTGCTGAGAAATTTGCATAGCTCTGAGTACCAACAAGAAGCATACCTCTGTGAACAAAATCCCAGTTTTCCTCTGAAAAGCTTGCGTTGGAAAGAATCTGTGACTGAGTTTCCATAACAGTCTCTGAAAGATCTGAGCTTTTTACACTCTTGATTACGTGTGCTTTATATCTTTTACCGCGATTTGCGATAGTTGAAACGTATGAACAAAGCTGAATGGGCGTGAACTGATTATCACCGTGACCGATACCTGCCTGAATGGTAAGACCCGGAGTCCAAAGCTCACCTTTGAGTTCTCTGTGCTGTACAGTATCAACAGTACCTTCACTTTCAGAAAGCTCAATACCTGTAGGCTCACCGAGACCAAACATTGAGAAATAACTGTTGAGCTTTTCAATACCAAGACGTCTTGCCGTGTCGTAGAAATAGATATTGCAGGAATTATATATGGCATTCACTACATTCTGATAGCCGTGAACCTTTGTGCATCTCGGCTGATAGTCTTTATAGTGAGTGTAAATACCTGTGCAGACAATACCGGTGTCACCTTTAACAAGACCCTCTTCAAGACCTGCCATAGCAACAGCGGGTTTGATTGTTGAACCGGGTGTGTAAGTACTCTTGAGCGCTCGGTTCCAGAGCGGTTTGCTGACATCTTTGGAAAGTTTTTCATAATCGTCCTGATAAGTAGCATTGTCGTAGTTAGGATATGAAGCCATCGCAAGAACTTCGTTGTTTCTTGTATCCATTACAACCACAGAACCTGTAAGCATATAGCTTCGGTCTGTTGATATCTGAAGTTTTTTGATGCCCTCTGCCAGAGCCTCCTGAGATACCTTCTGCAAATCTCTGTCGAGGGTGAGAATAACTGTGTTGCCCTGCTGTGGCAGAAGTGTGTATTCTTCGGTTTTATTGCCCTCAGCGTCAGTGGTTATAGTCTTTACACCGTTTGTACCTCTTAGATAACTTTCCATAACAGCCTCGATGCCACTTTTACCAATCATATCTGTTATGGTATAACCCTCTTCTTTTTTGCTTTCGTACTCGCTTTCACTGATGTTGGCAACTATACCTAAGATATGAGGTGCAATAGTACCGTCATAATAATCTCTTTCGCTGGATACCTGAACATCAACACCTGTGAAGTAGTCACTTCTCTCTTTGACTGCTGAAACAAGGCCGCTTGAAACATCTGAAGCGAACTCATAGTTTCTGCCGGTATTGAAACCTGTTTTAACCATTGAATAGTAAACAGAGGCTATATTTCTTGCATCTTTGAGAGTGTAATCCTCAAGTTTATATTTGCTCACAAGAGCATTGAAGCAGTCTTCAACGGTAGCATAATAGTTAAGGTCAAGAAAGGCTTCGCTTTTAAGATAAGAAACCTCATTGGGCTTATCTTTATCAAACTTGAGCTTTCCGTTTTTTGTGATAAGAATGGGAAGATTGTCATTCCACTCAACTTTATTTTTACGGAACATTCTTATAAGCTCGATAATTATTTTGTTTCTCTCCGTGTAATCTTTCGGGAAGGCAAGATAGTTGAAAACTATCTTATTGACCTGCTTGTTTGTAACAAGAGGATAACCGTTTCTGTCTAAGATTTCACCTCTTATAGAAGGAACCGGTACAGATACAACAGATACGGCAGCCTGATTTTCTTCTTTGGTCCCGATTACCTGAACTCTGAAAAGATGAACAAGAAAAACAGCAAATACGATACATATAAAGGCCATAGCAGCAGTACCGCGGTTTTTATTCTTTTTTGAATTCATATCTGTAGCTCCTTTCTTTTAAACTTAATTGATTATATATATTAAACCTTAAATTCCATTAATATTTCTTGTTTTGTTTTTTGTCAGTTGTTGCCTTTACTATAGCTCGCACAAGATAATAGTACCCTGCCGTAAAAATAAAGGTATATAAAGCTGAGGGGAAATAGAAGCTAAATAAAATTGACCAGGCACCCTCATAACCTTTCATCAGTATAAACACCAACCAATACCCTATGCTCACAAATGCACAGGCTCCGGATGAGAGAATCAGCGCAGAAAAGATATTGTTTCGCATTATATATGCAATAGCTGCGCCTGCTGTGTAACCTGCAAGAGCAAGCATAACTGCATAAAATCCGTCGCCTCGCACCGTTGCGAAGTCCCAAAGAACACCTGCAAGGACCCCGAAACTCAGACCACCCATACTCTTTTCAAACATAGAAATACATACCGTTAAGGGAATGAGAAGAAATGCCTTTGCACCGAAAAGTGAAGGCACAGCACCTTTGGTGTGCTGAAAAACTGCCGTCAAGACAATAAGAAGCACGAAAAGAGCGCGTCTGATATATAAATTTTTGTTATCTGCAAACTTCACTCTTTTCACCTTCCTTTGTTTATAAATAACTTACTCTATAATTTCTTCTATACCCTGACCTTCAAAGTTCGTAATGACAAAAAGGTCTTCGATTTCTTTTACATTTACACCCGGTTCTACAACAGCATAGTTAGAAAGATCATATCCGCTTTCGCAGACCTCTGAAACTGTACCTATAATAAGCCCTTTAGGATAGATACCACCAATACCGGAAGTGAGAATTATACCCCCGGGTGACACAGCTGTTGTTCTCTCTAGCCCCGAGAAAAGGCAACTACCTTTAAGAGAGTACTCTGCCGAAGTGGTAACATAAGCTGTTTCTCTTGTCTTGCTGTCAAGAGCACTGATATTGACATCGGGGTTGAGTATTGACTGAACAACACTGTATGAGGGATGCACTTTCTTTACAATGCCCACAACATAAGATCCGTAAACAGCAGGGTCATTGACACTTACACCATCATTTGAACCCTTGTCAATTATCAGGGAAGTGAACATATCACCACTGTCTGTGCCGATAACACTCGCTCTCTCAAGTTCAAAATCTGGGTTTTCTTCTTTAACGCCCAGCATTGTCTCATATGATGAGAGTTTCTGGCGCATTTCATTATAGTCCACCAACTGATTTTCATATTCCGCAATCTGCTGACGGAGTCTTTCTATTTCACTTTTATAACTGCCTGAACTTCTGAAACTATCACCAAGCCAGCTGATATTGTCAGCCACATACCCTGCCACTTTCTGCACAGGACTGAAAACAGTACCGATAAGATTTGTCACAGGTGAAGATGAATTTGAGGTCGCCACGGCAATTATCGCACCCACCAACAGGGCGCATATAACAAACATAAATGTTTTAAACTTGCGACTTTTTAAAAACTGCAACATTTTAACACACCCAATAATAATTGATATAACGTCTTAATTATGCATTCACTTAAAATCTCTTGCCGACTTTACCTAAAACGTCGGTTTCAAGATATATACCTGTACCGTCAACAACACAGTCAAGAGGATTGTCTGCAACGTGAACAGGCATACCTGTCTGCTGAGTTATGAGCTTGTCGATGCCGCGCAGAAGTGCACCGCCACCTGTAAGAGTTATACCGTGTTCCATAATATCAGCAGAAAGCTCAGGAGGAGTTTTTTCGAGGGTTGATTTTATAGCGTCGAGAATCTGGTTGACATTATCGCTGAGCGCCTCTCTGATTTCTTCACTTGTGATTGTAATATTCTTCGGCAGACCGTCAACAAGGTTTCTGCCCTTGATTTCCATTCTGCCCTCACCCTCATATTCGAGTGCTGAGCCGATTTTAACCTTGATATCTTCCGCTGTTCTTTCACCGATAAGAAGATTGTACTTCTTCTTGATGTAAAGGCTGATTGCATTGTCAAAGCTGTCGCCTGCCGATCTTACTGAGCGTGAACATACGATATCGCCAAGTGAAATTACTGCAACCTCAGCAGTACCGCCACCGATATCTACAATCATACTGCCGATAGCTTCGCTTACAGGAAGACCTGCACCGATGGCTGCTGCCATTGGCTCTTCTATAAGACTTACATACTTTGCACCTGCTTCTATTGCAACGTCGTGGACATTTCTTCTTTCAACCTCTGTTACACCTGAGGGAATGCAGATGACTACTCTTGCCTTGGCAAGGTACGCACCGCCGAGAGCTCTCTGAATAAATTTCTTAAGCATTTCACAGGTAACATCGAAATCAGCAATAACACCGTCTTTAAGAGGGCGCATAGCTGTAATTGAACCTGGAGTTCTGCCTATCATTTCTTTCGCCTGCATACCAACAGAAACAACCTTGGCAGGCTTTGAACTTACATTTATAGCAACAACCGAGGGTTCTCTGATAACAATACCCTTACCCTTAACGAAAACAAGAGTATTTGCTGTGCCTAAGTCTATACCTATATCTTGGGAAAATAACATATAAATTCTCCTTTCGGATGTGATTATATCAGGACATAATAAGATATTATATTATATAATAAAACAGGATTTTTCTCAATAGACTGAAGAAAAAATTTTTACTTTTTTTAATTCTTGGCTTTCAGACTAAAATTAATTCACCATCCGGCTGACGAAAAGGGAAGTTTGAGCTACGGGGCTCAGGTGCCGAATCTTCGATTCGGCAAAGGGACGCGAAGCGTCCCTTACAAAATCCACAAAGTGGATTTTGCCTGAGCCCCGACAAAAAAGCAGGAACTGAAATTACAGCCCCTGCAAATTTTCAATTAACCGCAACCTTACCGTAAATACCGAAATCAGCCAGCACTCTTGCAGACTCAGACACAGGCAATCCCATAACCGAGAAGTAGTCACCTTTAATCTCTTTTATCAGCACACAGCCATAACCTTGAATGCCGTATGAGCCTGCTTTATCTTTACCTTCACCTGTTGCAATATAGCTTCTGATTGTTTCATCACTGAGCGGATAAAACTCAACTTCTGTAGTGTTGCTGAAAACGGACATCTTGTCCGAATCACAAATACACACACCTGTTGATACAGTATGCACCTTACCTGAAAGTATTTTTATCATATGAAAAGCTTCGTCATCATCTTTGGGTTTTCCTAAAATCTTGCCGTCAACTGCCACAACTGTGTCACAGCCGAAAACAACTGCATCTTTGTTTTCTTCCCATACGGATAAAGCCTTCCTCTTTGCCAGTTCTTCTACAGTCTCACTGGGTGTTAAATTCTCAGTTATATTTTCATCAGCGTCTGATACAATTATATCAAAGACAAAACCTGCATTTTCCAGGATTTCTTTTCTTCTTGGTGAAGCCGAAGCCAGAATAAATTTTCTCATTGTATCTTACCCTCGCTTTTTAATATACTCAGCTTAAGAATAGCTGCAACAGTTTTGGCATCACGGATTTCACCCTTCATAACCATTGACAGAGCCTCATTAAATTTAACCTTTTCTACTCCGAGGAATTCACCTTCATCAAGGTGCTGATGAGTCTTTCTGAGACCTGTTGCAGCATACATTCTTATAATCTCACTGCAATAGGCAACAGTTGGATAAATCTCACCTAAAGGTATAACATTATCTGCTACTATACCACATTCTTCTTCAAGTTCTCTCTTTCCTGCTTCAAGCGGATCTTCACCGACTTCGAGTTTGCCGGCAGGTACCTCTAAAAGTTCGCGATGGAAAGGATAACGGAACTGTCTGACCATAAGAAGTTCATCATCTTCTGTGAGAGCCGCAACACAGACTCCGCCACTGTGTTCTACTACCTCTCTGAAAGTTTTTGTGCCGTCTGAAAGTTCAACATCATCAAGGTGAACTCTTATAATTTTTCCGTCGAATATCTCTTTTTCATTTAATGTTTTTTCAGTGAAGCTCATAATATTACCGCCTTTCATCATATCCGTTTGCATTAATTCATATATATTATTTAAGGATAGGTGATAAACAATGAATTACATAGTTAAACCACGTTTGTTTGATTATAACACAAACAAAGAAATAATAGAAGAGTTAATTTTAGAATATCCTTTTTTATCGGCTGAACTTTGTGGCAGATCTGCTCTTGGCAGAGGTATATTTTCTCTTAATATCGGCAATCAGGACAACTCTGTCATTTATGCAGGCGGTTTTCACGGATGTGAATGGATAACGAGTTTAACCCTTTTTCTATTTGCTGAGAGACTCTGTCACAGCATAAAGCATAATAAACTTCTCTGCGGTGTGGATATGAAACGAGCCTTATCGCAACTCGGTATCACTATTATTCCCTGCGTCAACCCTGACGGGACTGAAATTGCAGTGCACGGTGAAAGCTCAGCTAAAACCTTATCGGGATTCATCTCTTCACTTGGCTGTGAAGACTATTCAAAATGGAATGCTAATGCTATGGGTGTGGACATCAATCACAATTTCAATGCAGGTTGGAAAGCACTTCGGCAAATGGAAGAAGAAAAAGGCATACACGGCCCTGCTCCCAGACAATTTGGCGGAGCTTATCCTGAAAGTGAAGCCGAAACCAAGGCTCTTACAAGACTGTGCCGTATCAAGCAATTTCGTCAATGTATGGCACTACACTCTCAGGGAGAAGAACTTTATTGGCAATACGGTGATTATTCACCTCCACAAGCATCTATGATGGCTAAAATTCTCGCCGATTCCTGTTCTTATACACTTGTTACCAATGCTGGCCTTGCTTCACACGGTGGATTCAAAGATTGGTT